>JAFMIS010000100.1 GCA_017853915.1 bacterium | reverse complement strand
GTTGGTCAGTGTGTAAAGATGAGGATTGTGAAAGAGTCCTGGCTTCCGGTTGAACTCTGCCACCGTCATCAAGGGATGGCCCTAATATACTTGCGCTTCGCTGAAAGTCATAGGCAGCATTTGTGCGCTCTTGAATGGTATTCGTCAGGAGTTCGGTATCAGGCACGGAATGCGGTGCTCCCGGAGCTTGAACCATTCCCCTTCTAATGAGGTCTTGCTCCAGCATCCTAATCCGCGCAGCTTCCATCGCTGGTGGGTCGGCACGTAAAGATGAGGATGGTGACAGAATCCTACTTCCCGATTGAACTCCGCTAATACCATCAAGGGAGGGCCCTGATCTACTTGAAAGTCGTTGGTTGGCAGAAGCAGCGGTACAACAGGCGGATCTTGTATTTCTTGGTATCTTGTTCTCACCCACGGGATGTATATCTGCAAGAGAGTTTTTTTGGTCTAACATTCGCGTTATTCGGCGCAGGTACTCGGCATGTTGCTCGTCATTTGGACCATGACTTTTGTGGCTCGTTTCGTGGTTTGTTCCGAGCAGTGCGCGAGCAAAATGCCGGATGTTAGAGCCCTCCAAGACTTTTCGTAAAGAAAAGAGGGCCGATAGAGATACGGAGTTCGCTGTCACCACGAAGGGGAATTGATGACTTGCTAGAATCGAGGTTCTCTGAGGCTGCCACCATGGGTCTTCTGTGTCTATAAGCATAACTCCGGGTGCGACGTGTTTTGCCCGGGGGTCAAGCTTTTGTATGACAGATGCACGATCCGTTTCTGCTTGATCTAGGGGGCCCCGGATGAGTTCTCCCAACCTTGCGCTCAGTTCCAGCGGGTTGAGCCTCGACTTAATCTTGGGATGCGGATGTAACCCAAGGAAGCCTACTTTTGGGAGGGGAAAATCAAGCTCTGCCACAAGAAGGACCCCTTCGGAGAAGGCTTGATTTCGGCGGGCATCGAAGGAAATCGAACAAGGAAGACAGCGAATGAGGGGAGTGCATAAGGCTAAATTAACTACAAACTGCAGGTGATCTGATAGGGGAGGGTCTGCCATCATGCGAGCGAGGGTGCTTTTGGGCGGGGTAGGTAGCGATTGAGGCCCGGCTTCCGTCTGGCGGCTTAGTCCGCCAGAGTCTCTCTCTCTTAGGTTTTGCTGAGATCTCATAGTTGGCATCACCCCTATTCTGCTCACCTACAGACGTTGTTGTATTTTATTCGCGCTAGCTCCGTCATGCCGACTGTCGGACTTGCGAATAGCGACAGTGAGGTTCGACTGCTACAGTACTTGGCTGGGGAAGATACAAGTAACCGAGGCTCGTTACCACTGCATACTGGCGTGCTAACAAAAGCTTAATAATTACTCCTTTCGTCCCATCAACGGTGGAGGTAAACAATAGGTTGTTCCGAACGGGACTTATAGCTCCCCCAGCGGCACAGGTAACCACCAGCGAGGAGAGATCCTACCATGTCTATATTTGCTGCCATCGATATCGGCTCAAATGCGATGCGACTAGCAATTGGGGGATTTGACGGAGATGGTAACCTTACGCTCCTGGCCACCCGAAGAGCACCGGTGCGACTGGGATCGGACGTATTCCGTCACGGACGTATATCAGCCGCCCGAATGGAGGAGGGGGTCGCTGCATTTCTGGACTTCGAAGACACGATCCGTCAGCACAATATTGATGTGGTGAGGGCCGTGGCGACTAGTGCCCTACGAGACGCGGAGAATTCTGGTGTGTTTATCGATAGGGTTCGCCGTGCAACGGGCATAGTGATTGATGTGATCACCGGTGATGAGGAGGCACAGCTTATATACGGAGCGGTTTCTCGTTCGGTGCCCCTCAGTACCGGCACTACCCTGCTTTTTGATATTGGCGGAGGGAGTCTTGAAATAACTCTGCTCAAACAAGGAAATGTGCTGCTTTCTGAGAGCCTCAATATGGGCACCGTTCGAATACTTGAGATGGTGAGGGGGCGAAAAAATAGTGAAGCTATCCTTTTGCGACTGCTGCAACAGTATTCGCGGCGGATAAGGGCACGATTATCTCGCCGTCAAAAATCCCTGCGAATTAGCCGTTTGGTAGGTACTGGAGGAAATGTCGACACGCTTGGAGACCTTCGCCGGCGTGTCTTAAAGAAGAAAGACAGCACCTTTATTCGAAAAGAGGAGCTTCTCCAGGTAATCGGGGTTCTAAAAAAGATGACGGTGCGGGAACGGATAGAGAAGTTGGGACTCAGGCCTGATCGAGCTGATGTAATCATGCCAGCGTTAGCCCTGATTCAAGGTATCATTCAAGAGTCTCGTCAAAATAAACTTTTGATCCCTAGAACCGGACTTCGAGAGGGAGTCCTGTATGATCTCTTTGCCCAGTGGAGCTCGAATAAAACTGACATCCCGCTTCAGAGATTTTTACCGGAGGTCCGCTCTCAGGCGTTCGAGCTGGGCCGAAGGTATGGGTTTGATGAAACGCATGCACGTCATGCTGCCACACTCGCTCTTCAAGTATTTGATCAAACTCGCAGTGGGCATAGATTGGGCACAGAGCAACGAGCTTTGCTTGAAATCGCAGCTATTCTGCACGATATTGGGTACTTTGTTAATTCCGCAGAGCATCAGAAGCACTCGGCGTATATTATCCGGTGTAGTAATTTTGTCGGGTTGACGGAGCGTCAACGTGAACTAGTGGCTCTTATCGCGCGCTACCATCGAGATGATCCTCCCTCGCCCAAAGACGGTGATTTTGGGGGGCTGTCGAAAGCAGATCGTAAAACAGTTGCTACCTTGGCAGCTGTTCTGAGGCTGGTAGAGGAGCTCGATCGCGAGCATCTTCAGAGGGTGTCTCGAGTCGCGATATCGCAGCGTGGAGGCGCGTACATAATAAGACTGCCGAGTCGCTCAAAGTTGCTCGTGGAACGTGTTGGTGTTGAGGCAACAAAGCGCCCACTCGAAAAAAGCCTGGGCCGTCCCATTCGATTGAGGTAACTTAATCAATACACGGTGGCCGCGAGCGATCCTTTGACAGCCTCATCAGGAGTTGTTGAGAACCCTGGGAGGGAGAGGATTCCTCTGGTGGGCGAGGCGTATATGTACCATCGGGTAGCAGATCCCACGCTGATTGAGAATCAAATATCGCCGCTGACACGACCTCCCAGCACCGCAATTTACATCTTGGATCAAGCACCGGCACTGCAACCTCGACTCTACGATGTAGATTCCGATACATCGGGTCGGCACTGCTGATAAACATCTGGCCAAAGAGTGGATCAGTTTGAGCATCTCTAAAATAGTAGATGCGGGAATGCTCAAGGAATCTCCCAATTATCGAGACCACCCGGGGACTATACCCGTTCCCAAGTGCTTCGGGTTTAAGACAACAGATCCCGCGAATGATAAGATCTACCGCCACGCCTGCTCGCGCAGCCTTTGAAAGAGCCCTACAAACGGCGTGATCCTCTAAACTGTTGGCTTTAATCGCGATGTGCGCTGGCAAGCCCTTTTGATGGTTTGCTATCTCCTGTTCAATGAGGGCTATAAGCTTCTCCTTGAGCCCCGAGGGAGCTACAAGAATGCTGGAGTAGGTCTTTTTAAGTGAGCGGCCAGTTAGGTAATGAAAAAGGTCGACGATATCCGCACAGATCTGACTATGGGATGTAAACAGCCCTAGGTCGGTGTACACACGGGCTGTGGTGGAATTGTAGTTGCCTGTTCCAATATGGCAGTAGCACCGAATCGCGTCGTTCTCTTGTCGCGCAACGAGGATCAGCTTGGCGTGGGTTTTTAGGCCTACCACCCCATACATGACATGAACTCCAGCGTTTTCTAATCTCTCGGCCAATTGGATATTGCGCGCCTCGTCAAAACTAGCTTTGACCTCGATTAGACATACTACTTGCTTGTCCAGTTCCGCTGCTCTTATGAGAAGTGGAATGAGAGAACTGTTATCACCCGAACGATACAGAGTCATTTTTATCGAGAGAACCTTGGGATCTTCAACGGCTACACGGAGAAACCGCTCAACCGTTAAGTTGAATGATTCATAGGGATGATGCACCAGGATGTCACCGGACTTTATCGCGGAGAAGATCATCCCATCCTCCTCGGGAAACTGGGGGGATGGAAGCGGGCTCCACGGCTCGAACCTGAGATGTGGAATAGGCAGGTCCGCGATTTCCCTCAAAGCGCCATGCATTATGGAGCTAGTGGATACGTACACATCTTCCGAGGCTACCTCCACCTCATCCATTAAGAAATCAGATATCGGAGAGGATTCGCCTGGAGCACGCTCAAGTCGCACTGCTTGAGCGAACTTGCGTTCCTTGAGTCCCTCAGCGATAGAGGCACGGAGGTCGTCAGTCTCAAACTCATCTATATCAAGCTCGGCGTTTCGAGTTAGTCGAAATTGCATGACATTTTCGATCTCCATGCCCGGAAAAAGCATGTTCAGATTGTGGCGTATTACCTCGCTTGTTGTAACACCACGAAAGTGTTCGCCGGGTTCGGTGGGCAGACGCACTATTTGCGGGATAACAGAGGGAATTTTTATGCGCGCAAAGAGCTGCTCGCCATGATCGGGATTTCTTAATAATACCCCAAGGGATAGGGATAAATTCGAGATAGCGGGGAAAGGATGTCCGGGATCGACAGCCTGAGGAGTTAA
The DNA here is from genome assembly GCA_017853915.1 of bacterium. Lineage (GTDB taxonomy): Bacteria > Bdellovibrionota_C > UBA2361 > UBA2361 > OMII01 > OMII01. Next base: position 3,756 of record JAFMIS010000100.1, on the reverse strand, counting down.
AACCGGAAAAATGTTGCTGGTGAAAAAAGTCGTGGCTACATCCCTCTCCTCCCTGGATAAAGTTTTCCAGTCCAGCAGTTTAATTCCATTTTGATCGAGGCTTGGTAGCAGCGAGGTTAGAAGAAGTGAGTCTTGTCGAGAGGTGAGTGCGGCGACTGCTGAGCGTATCTGAAGAAAATGCTGAGTTTGGTCGTGAGGCAGCACTCCGATCCCGGCGCCAGACTCGAGTCTTTGTTTGAAACCTCCGAAACGGTTCATGAAAAACTCATCCAAATTGGAGGTGCATATGGTGAGAAAACGAAGGCGCTCAAGGAGGGGGCGCGCGGTTGCCTCAGCTTGCGAGAGTACTCGGTGGTTAAACTGCAGCCAACTTAACTCGCGACTTAGAAATTCGCCTGACGAAAAGAGAAGCGTTGTTGGATCAAACGTTTTTGATCTGGCTCGACGCCGTCTTTTGGTCTTGGCTGTCACCATGGCCGTGGGTACCTTTTTCGGTAAATATGTGCGGGTCCAATCCTATTAAATTGCTCTGAGTCACATCGCGCTATTTTACCACGTTTGATTCCCGGAGCTACATGTCCTCCCGTTACCAAGTCGGCTCCTAGTCGGCGTATCTTGATACGAATTGTTTGCTGTAGGGTTGAAGGCTCAAAAGGGTATCCTCACGCCCTCTCAGAGACCGCGCGAATGGAGTGTTTTCAAAGGGTTGTAGAGATTTGAGTGATATCTGAGAAGTTCTTTTGGACACTTCAGGTGATGATTGACTTGGTGCTGGCTCAGGAGTAATACCGATGAGCTTGCCCAGATAAATCCTCGGGCTGTAAACAGTTGGGAGCTTGTGGTCATGGCTACACTTGAAGATGCGTTCCGTGCCGAGGATAGAAAGCCAGACGGTTCATGGTCCTCTGTTCTAGCAAGCCCCGGCGAGCTTCTAAGGAGAGTGCTGTCATTCGTTAGTCCCTTCTATGGATATGGGCTCGAGGGCTCTCCGAATATGCCAAAGGTCAACTTGGAAGCGGGCTATGTTGTGGACCAGCTCCGTCAGTGCCGCCATGAGGTTGATCGCTCCGAAGTCCAGCGCAATGCGCTGGTGGTTGACGAGCCTGTGGGTAATCGCATTCGGATTCTTCTCGGGCATCTTCCCGATGTAATAGAACGAGAGGGGTGGACGTCTGAGCTTACTGAGGCTGTGAATGAGATCTGCAAAATCCTTGCAAGTGCCTCCGAGCATAAATCAGGAGCGCCCCTTAATCTGATGTTTCACTCTATCATGTCCGATCTTCGAAATCTTGAGAGTGTGCCGGCGCCGATTGCTGCCTCCTTATTAAAGATCCTCTCTCGATGGAGCGATCTTGAGAGTGTAGTGCTGCATGATCCTACCAAGGCTCTCACAACAGGATATTTCTCATCTACCCTAGAGATAGGACGAGAGATGTCTCATAAGTTGCGAGACGAAACACGTCGACTCGCCGCGGTTCAGGAAAGCAGCAGTGTTTTCCCCGAGGCAACGCGGGTGGCTCTCAAGCGCTCCCAAGATATATTGCAGAATAATCGGGTGGTGAGTGCCCTGCTAGCACACCAACCTCAAGAAGCTACTGCCTGAGGCTGATGCCCTGAGCAACGCTTCGCCCGTAGCTTCCCCACTATATTTTTTCCAACGGTAAAGCTGTTCCTAAAACAATATGGCTTTCTGCGTTTTTGATGCTTTCGGGCTCCTCAATTTCTACCGCGCGCATGTCGTAACACTTTAATCCTTCAGGCATATAGCCCTCAAGGTCTCGGGCGTCTGTGGTTATGTCACGCTTTTCCTGGTAGCTTCATACTTTTAGGTAAGGTCCATCAGGCGCTTCGGATGTAGCCACGACTTATTCATGGTGGAGAGCACTAGTGCACATCTAGTTGTTCGAGAGAAGCTGCTGTGGACAGTGATGGGTATTGGAGCAAGGGGATCGGATCTATGATGGTGCTTGGTAAGTTTTCGAAACTAGGGTGTAGCCTCGTGATGGCGGCTGTCCTACTTGCCGGGTGCGGCGGCGGAAGTACCTGCGATACGCCTCTTCTTGGACTTGATCCCTCTGGTCAGTGGCGTGGCACCTTCACGCGGCAGGAGAGTGATTGTGGCTCCTCAAGCTTGGGAGCGACTTTTCAGTTCGATCACCAAGTCTCACTTGCCTGTGATGGGAATGGTGACTCAAACGTGTATGTGGTGAATGAGGACAACATATTCTTCAGCCAAACTTCCTACAGTGATTTCGGTGGAGGTTCATTCACCGCTCAAAGTAAGGAAACTGATCTCACGATTGACATTACCTATGATGACTTTGGGGGCAACACAGCCAAGGTGTCCGAGAAGATTCGTCGTTACGCCGGGGGCAAGATAATCTGTAGTGAAAGCTTCACCACTAAGGCGACTCGGGTAGGAGAGTAGATCGTATACGGGATTCAACGGTGTCAGGAGCTTGCGATCGCATTCGGCTCCATCAGCCTCGACCGTTGAAAGTCTTCTATCGTATATGGTGCTCTGGTCGTCGAGCTCAGGTCTCTCTCAGTCAGCGAGCCAAAATTTAACAAATCTCTCGCCATCCTTAAGGATGTGCAGGTTTTGCTTGATATACGGCGTGCAGGGGCGCCGGGAGTGTCCGCAGCGGTCCTCCCCAGCCCCCTCCGGCACGTAGACAATTGCTCCAGAAGAAAGTGCGGTTTGCTTGGTGGGGCGGGGTTGGGCTACCCCCGTTTTTAGCCACCGAGGCGTTCCCTGACGAGGGATCACGTTTCGTTGCTCGACTGCTACATATAAAACCATCAGCGCAATCAACGCCCCGCGCGGAACATTACAATGCTGTAGAACGACCGCGCTCGTAACGGCCGCAGTGATCCAAAAATTTACTGATGCGAATCGAACATCAGGAGCCGAATAGAACCAATACGCGAGCGGCGACACTCCAAAAGCGAGGATGAACGCCAGATCTCGAACGTAGCCTCTTTGGGTGATAAGCACGAGCCGAAGGATCGTAGCGATGAGCGCTATGCATACCAACTGATAGTAAGACGAGTGGATAAATTGCTCCCGCCATTGCGGCCACCACGCGGAGAACCCCTCAATCATAGCTTGAGTGAATCGCGGACCGGGTAGTCTCGCCCATGCCGATACTACATCAATATTTCCGTAGACAGTTTCCGTCGTCGCGACAAACGGTTGAATTGAGGGATCGTAGTGTGTGCCGGCCGGCATCGACCATGATACCGGTAGTTGACCAAACGGGATTGGAAAAAATATCCAGCCGGTTAGCATCGCGGAGCGTACCGCATATCCAGCGATCAAGAGACCAGCGACCATTACAAAAGCTCGTGGAGCGCGGGCGCGTCGGTGCACAAAGACGCAATAAACCACCGCGAAGAAAGCGATAACTAAGGAGGATAGTTTAATAGTAATGCTCAGAGCGGCTAAGGCGATGATTCTGCCCTTGAGGTTCCGAATCAGCCCTTCGTCAACACATGAAATGTTCAGCAATCGAGCGCATTCTCCCACGAGGATCAGCTGTAGGATACCACCAGCATCGTCGAAATAAAGCCCGGGCTCAAGAGTTGATAGTTTAACGAGCAATACCGGAGATACCACACAGCAATACGCAAGAGTGAGCTGGTCGTGATTGCAATACGCCCGGCGCACTGCCGCCACACACCATATCATTCCCAGAAGTGGAAATAGTGCGGGCATAAACCAAGCAGAGCGGCGGGCAAGTTCTCCGTGCTCGA
>JAFMIS010000099.1 GCA_017853915.1 bacterium | reverse complement strand
TGCGCATCGAGCTGCTTGGCCAGGTCTTCGTGAGAAGCGCGCCACTTCTCAAAGCTCTGTTTCCAGGTCGAGTGGGCTTGGGCTTTCTTCTCCACGAGCCCCGCGATGTACGACTGCACATCCTCTGGCACCAGGAACTGCGCGTCCTCGGGCCAGCCCAGGTTCTTCTTCGTCGCCTTGACCTCATCGGCGCCAAGCGGCGCACCGTGCGCTTCGTGTGTATTTTTCTTATTCGGACTACCGAACCCGAGAATCGTTCTGCAACAAATAAGGCTCGGCTTGCCTCTATTGGCAACTGCTTTATCCAGGCACGCGGCCACCTCCTCCATGTTGTGCCCATCGCAGCTCTGAACGAACCAACCGTAGGCCTCGTACCGTTTAGCTACAGATTCCGTGAAACACAATTCAGTCTCACCAGCGAGCGAGATCTTATTATCGTCGTAGAGATAAATCAGGTTATCGAGCTGCATGTGACCCGCCAGCGAACCAGCCTCAGCAGAAACGCCCTCCATCAGGTCTCCATCACTCACCAAGGCGAAGACCCGGTAATTGAACACATCCTCGCCGTAGCGCGCTGCCAACATCTTGGCCGACAAGGCCAAGCCAACACTATTGGCCGCACCCTGTCCTAACGGGCCCGTTGTGCACTCAACTCCCGAGGTTATACCGAATTCAGGATGTCCGGGAGTAATGCTCTCCCATTGACGGAACTGCTGAATCTGACTCATCGGCACATCGTAGCCAAAAAGATTCAACATAGAGTACAGGAGCATGCAGCCATGTCCTGCTGAAAGCACGAACCTATCTCGATTCACCCACTGCGGATCCTTGGGATTGAACCGCAGATAATTGGCCCACAGCACTGAGGTAAAGTCGGCCGCTCCCATCGGCAACCCAGGATGACCACTATTGGCTTTCTGGACAGCATCGATCGAAAGGGTTCGAACTGTAGTGGCGAGTCTCTGAAGGTTTTTAAGGTCTAAAGCCATGATATTCTCCTAACTAAATCAATAACGCGTGCTCGTATCTTTATGCCCCTGCTCTCATCTCCATTTAATTGAGCAGCCTAAAGGATGTACGAATTGAGGATTGGGCAACTGCCCCTCGATAACAGCCATGATAGCCTGGGATAAATAGTCTTTGGTTACCTTGGTAGGATCCCGCGGGCTATCATTAATAGTGCCGTGATAAACAAGTGTATGCCCAGAGTCAAAGAGAAAAAACTCTGGAGTACACGCCGCGTCAAATTTACGAGCTACTGCTTGAGACTCGTCATACAGGTACGGGTACGGCAACGACATCTCGCGCGACTTTTCCTGCATCTTATCGAAGCTATCATCCGGATATTTCAGCGCGTCGTTACTGTTAATCGTTACCGTCTTAAGACCATCAGCGGCAAACTTATTTACAATTGCGATGAGCATCTCCTCACTACCTTTGACATACGGGCAGTGATTACACAAAAAGGCGACAAGGTACGCCTTGCCACCCTGGAAGTAATCAGATCCGATTGTGCTACCATCAACATTCATCAGTTGGAATGTGGGCAACTTTGAACCGAGCGGGAAGATCTGGCTGCCAGAAGTTCGTTCCATAATTGTACTCCAGAAATACTCTCTTTGGAAAAGCGCCTCGTGGGCGACTCCCCTCGCCTGGCACAAGCGTGCAACCAAGAGATGGTTATCATCCCCGATTACCTGATTCAACACTTTTATCTCGCGATTCGCCGTTTGCGAGGAAAATGCATCTCTCACAGCCAGCTGCCCAGTCACTTTACTATAGTGACTTGCAAAAGTCCGTGCCAGTGGAGCTGACAAGGCTTTTGCCCTACATCACTACACGGTCTTGCTCTGATTTGCATCCGCGAATCGATAGCCTCACAGGCCACATCCGCTCAAAGCTGCCGCTCTAGGAAAGTAGACTACAGCCCAACCACAACAAGAGAGATTAGTACCTTGATTCCTCAAGCGACAAGCGCGTGCCGCGAGTGCTTACCAAGGAACTTTTTGACCTCCTCAGAGAACCACTCAGGGTGTTCAATCATCGGGGCATGCCCACAATTCTTGATCGTTATCAACTGAGAGTTCGGGATCAGCTTGTGAAACATCTCTGCCACCTCCATCGTTGTGACGTTGTCGTCCTCGCCCCACAACAACAATGTCGGAACTTTAATCTGCCCGAGAAGGTTTTTTAGATTGTCTTTTTTGGCGCTTCGAGCCGCGTGAATAAGGTTCAAGACATTCGCTCGATCCTCAAGGATCTTGACTATCTCTCCGATAGCTTCCTCCGTCACAAACTTCTGATTGTAGAATACTTTCTGCATATGCTCGCTGACAAACGCGTATCCCGGCCTCACCGGCAGCGCGTCAACCGAGTGCTCATACAATCCACTCGTCGCCGTCAGAACCAAACAATCGACCAGTTCCGGCGCAGCTAGGCAGAGTCGGAGCGCGACGTGCCCACCCAGCGAGTTGCCGCACAGAGAGACAGGAGCAAAATTACGACTGCGAACGAAGTACTCTGTGTAAAGCGCCAGAGACTTTACCTTTACCTCAGAGCGATGCCCGGTTAACAAGGGCAAGCTAAGCGCGATAGGCTTGCTATAGTGGGCCATGAGTGGCTGCACCGTATCCCAATTCGAAAGAGCTCCGAAGAGACCGTGCAGCAGGACAAGGTCAGGTCCGCCCTTGCCCATCTCAACAGTTTTGAAAGACGGTTCCCGCTCTTGCTTAAGCCAAAGGGGATCGTCTGATCCTAACTTTTTAATCGAATGCTGGAGAAAGTTAAAAATACCTTTTGCCATGAAGGGCCTGGTTACGGACACTGACACTATCAACCCCTCGCTAAGCCCGCTCCATCATGGTGCGCTGACTGCTCACTAGGTCCTTTTATCCCCGCTCTATGTATTGTAACCCATGCGGAGCCCCTGATAGATAGTATATCGGGCCCAACTGTGTAAATACCTTGAGAAATAAACAGTTTATAAAGTCGCATTGATGTTTGAGCGTAACATACACCGTGCGTGATGGAATATAAGGCTGCCACGCAACCCATTGAATATACGAGCAATTATTTAGAGCCTGGCAGACCCCCTCGCTTGGGGGCCGATCTGCTACACATCGATCTCGATTCGATGTGCGTTCTCTTGAATCAAACGGTATCGATCCGATGAGTCCTTACCCATCAAGCTTTCGAGCATCGCCTCAGCCTCAGACGCCTCATCGATCTGCACTTGCAGAAGCTTGCGCGTCTTCGGATTAAGGGTGGTCTCCCACAAAGTATCAGGATTCATCTCTCCGAGACCTTTGAATCGCGTGATGTGGAACTTCGCGCGACCACGCTCTTTGAGCACCTTCTCCTTCTCCTCGTCCGAGTAAACCCACACGACATCTTCCTTCGCTCCACCACCGAACTTAATTCGATACAACGGAGAGATTCCGATGTAGAGATGTCCCTCCTCTACGAGCGGTCTTAAAAACTTAAAGAAGAACGCCATTAATAGGGCGGAGATGTGCATACCATCCGCGTCCGCGTCGGTCAGAATGATCACTTTTGAATATCTCAACTTTTCAAGTCGAATATCCTTACCCATCCCGCACCCAAGAGCTGAAACGAGATCGAGCAGCTCTTTATTGTCATTGAGCTTGGCTTGCGTGGTCGCGACTGAGTTGAGGATCTTACCCCGTAGCGGCAAGACCGCCTGAATCGCCCGATCGCGCCCCTGTTTTGCGCTTCCACCCGCGGAATCTCCCTCGACTATGAAGACCTCCGAAAGATCAGGCTTGGTTGAAGAGCAATCAGCCAACTTACCCGGCAGGTTCAAACGATGACTGACGCCCACCTTGCGGCTCACACTTTGTGATGCCGTGCGAGCTGCCGCGCGCGCCTTCGCTGCCAAAGTAATACGCTCAACGATGGCGTTTGCCACACTCGGCTTTGAGTTTAAAACGTTCTCAAAGCTTTTTACCAACGTATCGACCGGCGTCTCGATCTCCGGGTTGTTCAAACGATCCTTTGTTTGTCCCTGGAACTGCAACTGACTCACGGCGCCCGGCACACTCACTGATATCACCGAGAGCAGCCCCTCGCGGATATCCTCTCCAGTAAGTTTGACGCCCTTAGGCATCAAATTATGCACCGCGATGTAATTTCGAATCGCTTTGGAGAGCCCGGACTTAAAACCATCTTCATGCGTACCACCACCCTTGGTGTGGATACCATTGACGTAGGAGTGGATTCGCTCCTGCGTCGACTCAGTCCAGCAGAATGCCACCTCGATCTTAATGCCATTCGCGCGATCGAGATCGAAACACTCCCCTCCGACCGGTGGAGTATTACCTATCTCCAGAAGCGTCTTCAAAAACGATTTAATACCCTCGGGATAGAGGAAGGTTTTCTCAGTATCCTCTCTCTCATTTTTGAAGATCAGCTTGAGGCCCTTATAAAGAAAGGCCTTCTCCTCGATAATCTTCTCCATTCGCTCCGTAGAGAACTCAATCGAGCGAAAAATTTCGGTGTCAGGACGGAAAAAGATTCGAGTTCCCTTTTTTCGAGACGCTCCTCCCTTTTTAATTGGAGCGTCCGTGCGACCACGCGTAAAGCTCTGGCGCCACTCATGCCCATCACGATAGACAGTAGCCTCTAGTTTCTCCGAGAGCGCGTTGACAACTGACGCGCCTACACCGTGAAGCCCTCCCGCGGTGACGTAATTGTGATCACTAAATTTACCACCCGCGTGCAGGGTTGTTAAAATAATTTCAAGAGCTGGTTTCTTGAACTTGGGATGAATGTCTACCGGGATACCTCGGCCGTTATCCTCGATAGTAACGCTCTCGCCGTCCTTATGGAGCCAAATCGTTATCGTGTCGGCATGCCCGTTCATCGCCTCATCAACTGAGTTATCAAGGATCTCCTTCACTAAATGATGAAGCCCGGCGGGACCATCGGTCCCTCCAATGTACATACCCGGCCGCTTGCGAACAGGCTCTAGTCCTTCAAGGACCTCAATATCGACCGCGCTGTATGATGCTCCCTTTGCCATTTCCGTACTCCTCGATCCGATCTGAATCTACTACGCCTAAATAATCTAGCCTTCAATAACTCTCGCTGCTGTAATCTCATCGCGCGAGTAAACCTTAGTGCCCTTCAACGCTCGATGTCCCTTGGTAACATCAGAAAGCGGAACCTCTTTAGTTTTGCCAGCCCGGAGACTCAGAACAAGCGAGCCTTTCATCTTAGGCGACGACGCACCACAGCACGCCACTACCGCGTCATCATCACGGACGCCGATCAGAGAAACGCCGACCGCCGCGCTGTCACGAACCGGGATCTCATCCTGCGAGATAGCGAGGCCAGAGCCATCTTTAGTGATGAACACCATCATAGGCGCAATCGGCGCGACCGCCGACATGAACTCTCCATCGCGAAGCTTCATAACTCGACGGCCGATTCGCTTCGTTTGACTGATATCGTTAACCGTCAGAGCAAAACCGGTGCCCTGATGGCCCACGAGAACTAGAGTGTCGCCATCCTTCAAAACTCTGTCGGGAATCGCCGTCGCGGCCTCTCCTCCCAGTGGAAGTTCGGTCTGCGCGCCCGCTGAACCCTTGGAGGGACTCGAGCCACTCGGTATCCCAAAGGATCCCACGATCTTCTCGCCATCTTTGAACTTAAGGATCTTCTGAATGGGTGTGCCGTACCCACTGGAGGAGGGGAAATCCGAAACCTTTAAGACAAAAAGAGTGCCAAAGTTCGTGAACAACGCCACGGAATCAAGGCTCGTCAACGCGTGCGCCGCGAGAATTGAGTCACCCTCGCGCATGCGGGTTGAAGAGAGATCGTTTGCGCGTCGGATTCGCTTGATCCATCCATCAGTCGACACGATCGCGTGTACATCTTCTTGAACAACATACTGCGTCTCATCAAACTCGATGTCGACATTGTCTTTGATCAGCTTCGAGCGCCGCTTATCGCCATACTTTTCGCCGAGGGCTTCCAGATCTTCCCTCACGATCTGTTGAATCGCGGTCTTGCTCTTCAATATCTTATCGATCTCTTTCACGCGCTTCTCCTTGTCGGAAAGCTCCTGACGAACTTCGTCGATGTTCGTGCGAGAGAGCTGATAAATGCGCATGTCCACCACGGCAAAGGATTGGATCTCTGACAACTTGAAGCGCGCTCGGAGCTTCTCGGCTGCATCAGCGCGCCCATCACTCTTGCGAACGATCTTAATCGCCTCATCAAGCGCGTCGTAAATCATGACGAGCCCCTCGAGGATGTGAATCCTCTCAAGGAGCTGCTTTCGCTCGAATACGAGCCTCTTTTGCGTTACCTCTTCCCGGAAGGTGAGAAAATTCTGCAGCATCGCTTTCAGCGACAACTGCTCAGGACGGGTGGTTGCTCCCTCAACAGGGACCAGCGCCGTTAGGTTCACCGCGAAGTTTGACTCTATCGGCGTGTTCTTGAAGAGGTACGCCATCGCGACCTCAGCGTCCGCGCCCGATGAAAGTTCAAGTACAACTCGAACCTCATCAGTAGATTCATCTCGAACGTCAACTAACTGAGGTACTTTGCGATCGATAATCAGGCTCGCGATGCGCTCAACCAGGGTGGATTTGTTCACCGCGTAAGGAATTGAGGTGATGACGATGCATTGCTTGCCACGAGCCTGCTCCTCAACTTCCCATTCTCCGCGCATCCGAATCGAACCGCGCCCGGTTTCATACATCTCAACGAGCTCTTTCTGCGTATTAAGAATATTACATCCAGTGGGAAAATCTGGGCCCTTGATGAGCCCAGTAAGCTTGGAGATCGACAACTCAGGATCTTTTGAGAGCTCAATAAGAGCCTTGACGGTATCCTTGAGGTTATGCGGCGGAATGCTCGTAGCCATTCCAACCGCGATACCTGTCGCTCCATTAATTAAAAGATTGGGAATTCGGCTCGGAAGCACGACGGGCTCGACGACAGTAGAATCGAAATTATCTCGGAATGGAACCGTTTCCTGATCGATCTCCCCAACCACTTCGAGCGCTAATTCCCGAAGCTTTGCTTCGGTGTATCGGTAGGCAGCGGCGTTATCGCCATCGAGCGAGCCGAAATTTCCCTGCCCGTCGATCAGTGGATAGCGCAATGAAAAATTCTGCGCCATACGAACCATCGCTTCGTAACAGGCCACATCACCGTGGGGATGAAATCGCGCTAACACCTCTCCAACTACAGCGGCAGATTTGCGATGGCTGTTGCTAGGCTTCAAATTCAGATTCTGCAACATCGCGTATAGAATTCTGCGTTGTACTGGCTTGAGTCCATCTCGCACATCGGGCAGAGCGCGCCCTGACACAACACTGAGCGCATAGGTGAGGTAGCGGTCTCGCGATTCCTGCTTAATACTGGTCGGAAAGGTTGCCATCGAACTCCCTTGAAACGATTTTCTAAAAACATCTCTACTACGGGTGCGCGCTGACCGGAATGGCCAAGAAGAAAGAAGCCCGCCCCGAAACTAAAAACGCTGATATTCTAGCAGCTTACACTGCGTAAAGAAATAGCCTTCCGACCAAACCCTGAGAACGGTAGACAGATTCAGCTAAGTAAAGTACTGGGAAGTTCATGATTATCGACCCTCACACATTCTCCTTGAAGTCACGTCCATCATTTGTGGTCTTCGAGGGGATAAACGGTTGCGGCAAAACAACCTTGCATCGCAAGGTCTCGGAGCACTTACGCAACAAGGGCGCTCCTGTTATTGACACCCGTGAGCCGGGTGGAACCGAGCTCGGCAAGGAGATTCGCAAGCTCCTTTTGGAGTGGCGTGGTGAACGGAAATCCGATCGAGCTGAGCTACTTTTATTCGCGGCCGACCGAGCCGAGCACGTTGATAAAGTAATACGCCCAGGTCAAGCCTCTGGCTCGTGGGTGTTATGCGATCGATTCATCTACTCTACTATCACCTTTCAAGGTCATGGCCGGGGCATAAGGCGAGATTGGATCGATCAAGCCATTCAGCTCGCGACGCAAGGAACCGTCCCTGACCTCGTGATTCTTCTTGATCTCGACACCACTCTCGCTCTCAATCGAATCCAAGGAAGAAAAGATAACGGCCAGGATAGTTTTGAGGACGAGGAGCTGGAGTTCCACACCCGCATCCGAAATGGCTTTCTGGAATGCGCGGAATCCCTCACGGTGCCATTTCTCGTTCTTGATGCCCGCCAAACCCCGGAAGAGTTGCTAGCCCAGACTCTGAAGGTTTGTGGCTACTCGTGCGACCCTTCATAACCTGGGTCTTCAGAGTAGTTCGCGCGCACTATCGAGCTCTCCCAAAGATGAACGTACCTCAATGAGGTGCGGCAATTCGCGATATTGCGGCGCCCGACCCGGGCGCCCTTCAACAATCAATCGGGTTCACGATGGTGTGCGCCCTAAGACAATATCCTTGGAGGG
>JAFMIS010000098.1 GCA_017853915.1 bacterium | reverse complement strand
CTATTCGGGCTCAGAGCGTACGCGGATGCGCGACAAAGTTTCCCTTCTCTCCGCGAGTGATTGTTGCCCATGCCACGTCCCTGTCATGCTGAAAGCAGACTTCAACGCCTGGTTTAATAGCGCTTTGGAGAAATGAGAGTTTTTCGTTCAAGAGTGTCTCGGCGCACACGTCGTATCCCATGTGGTACGCAAGAGGTACGTGATGACTCGTAGGTATGAGGTCGGTTGGAAAAAAGATGCTCTTCCCATCCTGAAAGATTTCGATCCACTGCTGCCCCCGAGTATGACCGTCGACTCGGTGCGCGATAATTCCCGGAATAATCTCAGCAGTGCCATTACACAGTTGAAGACGCGCGCCGACGAGGGGGTCGATATTTTCCGGAAGGTAACTGGCTTTGTCCTTGGGGGTCGGATTGCGAGCGTGCTCCCAGTTGGCGGTCTGAAGATGAATCGTGGCGTTCGGGTAGGTGAGCATAAGCGCTCCGTTGGCGCCGCGATAGGAGATCCCTCCGGCATGGTCGAAGTGTAGATGGGTCAAAATCACATCGGTGATCTCATCCGGCCTAAATCCCAGCGATTCAACGGGTGTGTTTTGAATTCGATAAATCGCCCGTGACTTGTCGTTCCATTTATCGCCGCATCCAACATCGAGCAGAATTTTCCGAGAGGAGTCTTCGATCAGGAGAGAGCGGCACACTAGAGGGATGCAGTTTTCTTCGTCTGCAGGGATGCTTCGCGACCATAGGTTCTTCGGGACGGATCCAAACATGCATCCTCCATCGAGTCGAAATGAACCGAAGACCACCTCTCGAATCGAGAACCTACCTAACTTTCGTGTCGCATTGTTCATGGTGCGATACCCTGTACTCTTTATTTCTTCCAAGCGGGAGGGCGCTTCTCGCTAAAAGCTTTAATTCCCTCGGTTGCCTCGGCGCCGAGGCTAACGAGAGCGCTTGTGTCGGCGAGCTCGTGAATGACCGAGTCGAAATCTCTCTCCGTGAGATCGAGCAGGGCCGCCTTGGTTGCCCGGACCGCATGCGGGCCCTGTTTTGATATAGTTTGACACACCTCCATGGCACGCTCCATCAAGGTAGCCTTAGGAACGACCTCAGAAATGAGGCCGATGGCAAGGGCCCTAGAAGCGTTGATTCGCTCACCAGTTAAGGCCAGGAGAGCGAGCCCTTTGTTGTTTATCGAGCGACTGATAGGGGCCATAACTACCATCGGAGCTAGGCCTATTCCAACTTCCGGTAGTCCGAAGACAGCGTCATCAGCGGCGATACAGATGTCACTCGCGGCCGCCAGCCCGCATCCTCCAGCGACAGCGAAGCCGTGCACCGCCGCGACAACCGGAGCAGGACAGCGCCGGATGGCTTGAATCAGGTTCGCTACTGACTCAAAGAATTCCCTGCGCGCATCGGGCGTCGCATTGTCTTGAAGGGCCTTGATGTCGGCGCCGGCGCAGAATGACTCTGTGCCCTCCCCGGTCAGTAGAACGCTCCGCGTGTGGTCGTCAGATGCTATCTGGGTGAAGGCGTGGATGAGCTCGTGGATCGTCTCGGCCGTTAAGGAGTTTCGAGCGTCTGGACGATTGATAGTGATGGTGGTAACTCGATTGACAGAGGAAACCCTGATCGTTTTATAAGTCATGCGCCTACCTCATAGTTGAGAATAGTGTGAGGGCGTTACGGGTAGTTATCGCCGCTACTTCCTCAAACGACAAGCCTTTAACTTCAGCGATCTTCTGGGCAGTATGCACGACAAAAGCGGGCTCGCAGCGCTTCCCTCGGTGTGGTTCCGGGGCTAAAAATGGGGAATCCGTCTCGACCATTATTTGGTGTAACGGGATATCCCTGCAGATATCGCGAACCGCGCTGGCTTTTTTAAAGGTAATCTGGCCTGGGAATGAAACCAAAAATCCGATAGCGCGGAGCTTCTCGGCAAAGGCCGCGTCTTCTGAGAAACAGTGGAAAACGCCACCCACTTCGCCCGCTTGGTGTTCGACAAGGGTAGCAAGGCACTCCTCTCCGGCGTCACGGGAGTGAATGATGAGAGGTTTTTTGATCGCGCGAGCCAGCGCAATTTGGGCTTGGAAGATGGCTCTCTGTTTTTCGACGGGGGCCCAATCCCTAAAAAAATCGAGCCCTGTTTCGCCGATCCCCACAACTTTGGGATGTCGCGCTAGTTTTTCAAGCTCCGTGAAATCGATTGTATCGCCCGCGCTATGGGGATGGATGCCGACAGATGCCCAGACGTGGGGGTGTTTCTCCGCCAGAGCTATAGCTTTCTTGGCGCCACTCAATCCGGAGCCAGTGCCGATGGTGATTAATCGGGTGACTCCGGCGCCGGTGGCGCGCGCGACGCAATCATCGCGATCACCATCAAATGGCTCCATATCGAGGTGACAATGGGAATCGATCAATTCGATCGGCATCTTATTTACCGAACCCTCGCTCCCGCGGGGATCGGTTTGTCTGGAGTTACAATCGCGAGAATTTCATCGCCCTCTGTTGAGGCCGCGAGCAGCATGCCGTGACTCTCTACGCCCATCAGTTTAGCGGGCTTTAGATTCGCCACGATAATAATTTGCTTGCCTACGAGTTGCTCCGGGGTGTAGTGCAACGCGATGCCAGAGACGATCTGTCTTTTGCCCAGCTCTCCAAGATCCAGTTGGATCTGCAGAAGCTTCTTTGATTTGGGTACTTGTTCAACCTTCTCGATAGTGGCCACTCGAAATTTAATCTTGGCGAAGGTCTCGATATCTATTTCATCGGTGACGGGGGTGCTTACTGGTGGATTGGTAGGGGCTGCGTTGTGTTGAGGGTCATGCGATTCCATCTGCTATCTCCTAGCTAGCCTTCATTCCGTACGGGGCCTGCGGGATGCCTACCTGTGACTTGATGGCCTCGCCTGAGTACCGCCTTGAACCCATGTGGGTTCAGAGTAGTGATTGTGGTTCGCCCTCTGGCTAGCGTTGAGAGTGCGCGACCAGGGATGAGTTTTCCCTAAGTTTGGTTAAATGTACAGGCTTTGATGAACGATACGAACTAACCTATCAGCTGGTCGATAATGGGTGATTCCGCGTGTGGGGTTTTTTGGAGTCGAGCCCCATGGTGTTGCGCGCAGCTCTGGAGAACGTTGAAGATGACTGCTGTGGGATTTGCGTGGCGCTCAAGAATAAGATACTCGGCGTCGAGGGCATTTTGAAGCGCATGAGCCCATACCGCCGCCGATGTGGCTTGTGACGAGTGCTCAAAAAGCTTCTGACGTAGTGAGGTGCGAAGCAGGGCAAGTCTCGCTCGCATGCCTGATTTGTCTCCTCCCCATTCTTGCGCATAGCGCATGTTCTTTGTGGCCTCGCCGCGCCATGCCGCGTTAATAGCGCCTAAAACTTCATCTAACATCGATTGTTGGGTTGAGAGCCCCTCAAGTGCGCTCAGAGATCCATCGGCTAAAGGTGCCAGCGCAATCTCCTCCTCACTAGCGCCGCGAGCTTTGAGGATTTCTTGTATTTCTTGCGAACTAAGACGATCAAAAAACCATTTTTGACACCGAGATAAAATGGTTTGAGGTAATCGCGATGGAGTTGAGGCGATCAAAATAAAGTACGTGTCGGGACGTGGCTCCTCAAGGGTCTTAAGGATAACGTTGGCGCCAACGAGGGAGATCATGTCGACATCGTTGAGAATAGTGACCCTTCTCGTTCCCATAAAGGCTTTGAGGCTCAGTCTATCAAGGGTATGTCGTAGATCATCTGTGGAGGCGCTCTCAACACCGAAGTCCATAAGTTGAAGGTCTGGGTGGGTGCCGGACTCAAACAGAGAGCAGGGGCGACATCCTCCGCAGCCGCCCTGGGGACACGGAGAGGGGGATTGGCAGAGAAGCTGTTTGGCTAGTTCAAGAGCGGCAAGCTTTTTCCCCGTGCCCGCAGGGCCAGTAAATATCAGAGACCCGGGCAATCGGTCTTCTTGAACGAGGTTTGCGAGCGCTGTTCGCTGAGGGGAATGCCCTATAAGTGCCATAACCGGGGGATTGTACGTCAACCGGGCCCGCGTTGCTATGGGAAAGGTGTTTTAGGTCAGTGTCTAAACCATTGGATTATTTTACCTATTGTTATGACACCTTTTGTTGGAATACCTTTCACCTGTTGTGGAGTACTAGTGTGCTCCTGTTTTATGTAAGGGAAAAATCAATGAAAAAGATACTTTCGCTTTGTGCGCTGGCTCTGTCCTTCGGCGCTATCTCCGCGTCAGCGGATCCTCTGATGAAGTATGACTACTTCGACGCTGCTTATCAGTGGCGCTACAATGATCAGGAGGATGTTGATAACGGGAATGGACTTGATACAAAACTGTCCTACTCTCCAGTCGACAATTTGGCTCTTGAGGGTGGTTATAACTATTCTCGCGCTGATGTCTTTGGTTCCGGCTTCAACTTCAACGAGTGGACCTACGGCGCGGTAGGATACTATGAGATCTGCCCTGGTATGCATGTATTGGGTCGGGTTGGAGGAAAGCATTTCAACGCTAACGGTTCGGTTGCTGGTGAGCATTTCTCAGAGGGGATCGATCGCGCGTATGCTGGTATCGGATCTCGTTATCTGCTCACAGACGAGATCGAGGTCGACGCTGATATTACCTATGTAAATCTCAGTGGTGCTACCTGGACCTATGCTGGAACAGGTTTCTACACCATCGCAGAGAACGTCGCGCTCAAGGCTGCTGTATCGATCGACAACGATACAGACGTAGCTTTGACGGGTGGTATTCGTCTCGCTATGTAAAGAAGAAGCGGTGTTGACTCATCGCCAAAGCACCTCCGCAAGGGGGTGCTTTTTTTATTGCTTGGCAGGTCGCTTTTCCTCGTGCCATAGCAGTGAGTGTTGAGAGATACTTCTTTTATCGCAGATTTTGTTGCACTATGATCTTCGGGTCAGATGAGCCGTGCCACGTATGAATTCCCTTTCGCTATCCCATCGAGCTAGAAAAACTCCACCATCCCCGATCCGAAAGCTTGCGGGGCTCGCGCAACAAGCCGTTGAGCGTGGAACACATGTGTACCGATTGAACATCGGGCAACCTGATTTATTGTCGCCGGTCGAGTTTGTGCGGGGGGTTCAGAGCTACTCAGGTTCAGTAGTCGCATATGAGGGGTCGCAGGGAAGTCGTGAACTGCTTGCTCAATGGAGTGAGTATCTTAATCGGGATTATCGGATCGGGATCACTCCAGAGGAGATGCTAATCACGATGGGAGCCAGCGAGGCTCTTATTTTTGCCTTCATGGTTTGCTGCGACCCTGGAGATGAGATTCTGATTTTTGATCCGACGTATGCGAATTACATGGGTTTCTCGGCTATCTCAGGAACCCGATTGGTGCCTCTCCCGTGTTCTTTGGAGAATAGATTTGCTCTGCCGAGAGGGGAGGAGATTGAGCCGTTCATCTCGCCTTATACGCGTGCCGTTCTTGTGTGTAATCCAAATAACCCCACGGGGACTGTGTGTACTGATGACGAGCTGTTGATGCTCGTTGACATGTGTCACCGAAGAGGTCTGTTCCTTATCGTCGATGAGACGTACCGAGAGTTTGTATACGATGGTCGTAAGCCCCGGTGCATTTTTGAGTTAGCCCCGCGGGATGAGCATATCATCGTGATCGATAGCCTATCGAAGCGATTCAGTCTGTGCGGAGCAAGGATTGGATGCATGATCACCTGGCATGATGAGCTCATGCGGGCAGCTTTTCACATCGCACAGGCGAGACTCGCAGCCCCCACAATTGAGCAGGAAGCGGCTGCGCATATGTTGGGGGGTATAAAGCGGCGATATTTGGATGACGCTATTTCTGAGTATAGTGCCAGACGAGACGCTGCTATTGAGGCTCTGGCAGAGATTAAAGGAGTGGTAGCCTCCGTGCCTCAAGGGGGTTTTTATCTTTTGGCGCGTCTACCAGTGCTAGATGCGGAGCTCTTCGCGACATTCATGCTCACAGAGTTCTCGATGGCTGGTCATACTACGTTTGTTGCTCCAGCAGCGGGCTTTTACATGCGACATGAGTTGGGAAAGAGTACTATTCGCATTGCGTTCGTGCTGAACCAGCAGGATACTAGGGAGGCGATTCGGATTTTGGGCGAGGGGCTGGCTGAGTACTCAAAACGCCACCCTGAGCAGTGTTTGTCATCTTAGAGGGAGAACGGGTGCTCATACAAAAGACCCCTGATACGTCAAATTCATTGATTGTTCTCATCTCATGTTCTCTATGGGTGATGGTAATCGGCCTGGCCGTAACCATGTCCTCCGCGTGGGCGGAGCCTGAAGAACCGTACGATCCGATTGAGCCAGTGAATCGAGCCATCTTCGATTTCAATGATGCGGTCGATGTTCATGTTCTTGAGCCTGTGGCTCAGTCGTATCGGGATAACGTGCCGGATTTCATGCGTACTGGGATAGGAAACTTTTTCGAGAATCTTCGATATCCATCGTATCTGGTGAGCGACATAGTTCAGGGCAAATTTGATCAGGTGCTGGAGCATACAGGGAGGTTTCTCGTTAATTCTACTGTCGGGGTCCTGGGTTTCATTGATGTTGCCGAGGATATAGGCTTGCCCGTGCATGACGAGGACTTTGGTATTGGACTGGCATATCACGGGGTGCCTGCGGGGCCATATTTGGTGATTCCAATCTTGGGCCCCTCGAATGTTCGTGATGGTTTCGGTCGCATCGTTGACGCTTTTTTGGATCCGATCGGATGGGTTGGATATTCGTCGTTGTCAGCGGGCACTAAAGTCGCGATAGCGGCCTCAGCTTTGGGTGTCAAATTGATTCACACAAGAGCCGGTCTGCTGCAGGCGGTGGAGACGGGCAAGGAGAGTTCTGTTGACTATTACCTCTTCGTGCAGGGAGCTTACTACCAATATCGATACGGTTTGGTGACAGATGGTAAGGGCGATGAGGAGTTCGAAAGCTCGGACACACTTGAGGTGAGCAGGGCTCCGCAGCATTGATAGCCTACGTTAAAACATGAGGTGAACCATGTCGGTCGTTGTTACTGGTGAATATGTAGGGGCTAAGAAGGTTAAGCTAATTCACGACCCCTCAGGTTCGGTGCTCATAACGGAGGCCCCGAGGGATAATGGAGGCGAGGGAAAGAGTTTCTCGCCGACGGATCTGTTGGGCGCTGCTTTGGGATCGTGCGTTATGACCACCATAGCGATAGTAGCCGAGCGATTGGGCGCGAATGTTGAGGGCATGCATATGAGGGTTGAGAAGCACATGAGTGTGGATCCTCGACGTATAGGCGAATTGCCTCTGGTGGTGCATTTACCAAAGCTCCTTGATGAAACAGCTCGTCAGAAGTTAGAACGGGCAGGATTGGCCTGTCCTGTTCATAAGAGTTTGCATCCGGATATACAGATGCCGATATCCTTCGTCTACGATGTTGAATGAGGATATGTCAGTAATCAATGGAGGCGCTTTGGGCTTCCGAAGCTCCGCGGACAGCATCGACTTCAATTTCGACTACTAATCGAGGATCTACAAGTTTTACCACTTGGACAATACTTGACGCTGGTCGAATCTTCTCAAAGACCTCTCGATGAGCTCTTGCGTAGTCTTCCCAGCGCGCGATGTTGGTGACCGCAAGTCGCGTTCGAACTACGTCACCTATGTGAAAATTCCTGGCGCCTAAAATAGTTTTGATTGCGCTGAGAATGTGTTTGGTCTGAAGGTAAGGATCTCCCGGCGCGATAACATCGCCTTGGGCGTTCATCGCTGTGGTCCCCGATATATAGAGGTGATCTCCCATCTGTACGGCGCGGGAGTATCCACGTAACGGCTCAAAGGGGGAACCTGAAGCGATGTTTGTGCGGGTAACGGGTGTTGTCATGGGGAGGACATTTACATGGAAGATGGATCCGCGTAAAGAGGCTTAATCTGAGCTTTAGCTGGGGCGTGCTGTGCTAGCCCAGGTTGTTATAAGGCGCTCTTTAGGGCTTTTATCCAGTTTCGTTTCGAGACGCGGTTGCGTATTCCCTTGATACGGTTGGGATCTATCTTTCGTACTCGAGATACTTCAAGAATGGTTCCATCAGAACACGTATGTTCACCAACAAAGTACACAAACGAGTTGCCAGACCTGGAAGGGATAACACCTGATTTTATTGCTGCTCGCTGAGAGGTCTGATTCTCGACTGGAGGGCTATCTAAGACAATAGTACCGGAGCGGGCTCCTAGGGAGCTTGTTGCGGCTCTAATCCTAACTGAGCAATCACTACTTGAGGAGGTAGTAGCTGAGGAGATAGCCAGGGTACGTCTAGCTGGGCTCTTGATTGAGAGCGAAAGTGTGACCGGCTTGCCCTCGTATGGGTTTGGGATGCTGCCGCCGCTGCCAGGCGTGGGTGTCGGTGTCGGAGATGATGTCCCACTACTTAAGCCCTGACGACATTGAGGATACCACGTTGAGAGAAAGCTCGAAATCTCCAGG
>JAFMIS010000097.1 GCA_017853915.1 bacterium | reverse complement strand
GATCGTTCTCGGGGATAGAAATAGTCACTTTGATGTCGCGACGGCTCGCATTCTCGAGGGCTCGCTCACATTGGCCAGCTTCGCCGAGAATGGTCCATGTCGGTTGAGTAAGAGGGCAGTGCCGATCTGCCAAGCCGGGGCGGAGCAACCCCGCAAATTGTTCAGCGTGTTGACATTGAATCCGGCCACACAATCTCTGCCAGGAACTTTCTCCTATAGAGGGGAGTACTCCTGGCTTGATGATATTTTGATGCCATCAGAGAGCCTCTCGTTTGCCTGGCTCACACCGAATAGCGAGGGAAAATATGATTCCGGGGTAGTGTACAAACCTGAAGACGCGTCGGATCACGCGATGGTGTATGTGCGCTTGAATTGGTGAGGAACGTCAGAGAGCCTCCCCCTGTAACGGAGTTGGTGTAGACAATCTTTCTAAAGCTCAGTGAGCTGCGCTATTACGGCATCGAAAGAGCGCCGTAAACTCGATTCCAGAAAGGGATCGCGAATTGGCGATTCATAAAACGCATCCCACACCTGACTTCGAGCTGACTCTGTCGACACTCCATCGCGAAGTGCCGCGCGATACTGTTCGATCAGATCTTGAGAATTCTGGAGGATACTAGAGAGGTGTCGTCGAGCAAGGCTGCCCGTAATAGCGCCCAAATATGGAAAGCCAATGCCTGACACCTCCAGATGATCGAACTGAGCGATCGATTGTAGGCTTCGCGTGATGTTAAAGTCACTTCCCGGCGCGGCGAGGTCGCTACCTCGGTAGTATCCGAGTGTTTCATCGGTAATAATGAACTCGTGAGGAACCAGGAGATACGAGGTGGAATGAGCCCGATGGCCGGGGGTTGATACTAGGCGAAGCGTCAGATCCTCTCCGATCTGAATTGAGTCAGCCTCAACCAACAGGCGGTCAATGTGAAGAGCCTCTTTAAGTTCGCTGCGCGATAGAGAATTTGAAGTGCTCGATACTGGGAGTCTAGTATAGGCCTCGCGATCAGAGTTGAACATGTCATCAATAAATCCAGGGGAGCTGAGGGCTGCTTTCATCGCGGCTGTTCCGAACAGGCGAGCCCTCGGGCATGCTCGTCGGAGCAGAGGCATGCCTGCGCAGCGATCGAAATCCAAATGCGTCAAGATTATGTTGGTTACCTTCGCGGGATCAAGGCCGAGCCGACTGAGGCGCTCAAGGAGGGCGGGGATGTGGACGCTAGCGCCCGGATCGGAAAGGGTAATCGATCCATCCTCGCTTACTATCGCGTAGCGGCAGGTAGCTCCAAGTGTTAGGAGGTAGAGATTAGGATAAATGAGGGCGGAGGATCGTATAAACATTGAGGTCCATTATCCAGCATATTGTTCTGATGGGGGTTGCTGATGCCGCACTATCACCCCATTGCCGATCTTTCAATTCCGAGCTCACGTGAGCAGGGTTAACGTTCAAAGGCTGTAACGTTCCCACATGGAGCGCTGTTTCGCCATCGACAGAGCTTTTTCCAAAAGTCCGCAGCGAAATCCCGTCTTTAGGAAAACGCTATCGATTCGCGGATGAGAATCAAAGTAACAACCTATAGTTATCCACTGAGAAAGCCTTGCCAGCTTCAATGGCACGAACTTTCCCAAATCACTATAGTCCCATAGGACATGACAATCACTCAATAGTAGTCACAAATGAAAGAGCCAAGCCGACCCATAAGGGCGACTTGGCTCTGTAAAGTGCTGCTTCAGGACGGCTGTTACTCGTTTGCAGCCACCTTTTTTCGGCCTTTGGGGGCCTTCTCGGGAAGAGAGCTCTCTCCCGTGGAATCCGCGTCTGAATTGGCGGCGGACGGTTCTCCGTTGGTGCCAACCCCACAGGTATCCATGATCAGGCTGCGAATCTCGCGCGCCATTTCAGGATTTTCGCGTAGGAAATTCTTGGCTCCCTCGCGTCCCTGACCGATTCGCTCGCCCTTGAAGCTAAACCAGGCTCCGGCCTTGTCGACAACTCCCTTATCTGAGCCGATATCGATTATCTCTCCTAGAATGCTGACGCCCTCATTAAAGATGATATCAAACTCCGCTTCTCTGAATGGGGCGGCGACTTTGTTTTTTACAACCTTTACCCGAACGCGATTTCCCGTCACATCGTTCTGGTCCTTGATCGATCCGATACGTCGAACATCGAGGCGCACCGAGGCATAGAACTTCAGGGCGTTTCCACCTGACGTTGTCTCAGGACTACCAAACATGACTCCAATCTTCATTCGTATCTGGTTTATGAAGATAATCGTAGTGTTCGATTTAGCGGAGATTGCAGTGAGTTTGCGGAGTGCTTTGCTCATAAGCCGCGCCTGCAGTCCTGGTTGTTGATCCTCCATCTCGCCATCGATCTCAGCCCTGGGAACGAGCGCGGCCACTGAATCAATTACCACAAGATCAACTGAGTTAGATAAAACGAGAGCTTCGCAAATCTCAAGGGCTTGTTCTCCGCAGTCTGGCTGACTGACCAGGAGCTTGGAGGTATCTACGCCGAGTCGTTTCGCGTAATTCACGTCGAGCGCGTGTTCAGCGTCGATGTAAACAACGGTGCCACCCGCGCGTTGACACTCAGCTGCAGTGCTGAGGGCGAGCGTTGTTTTTCCAGATGATTCCGGCCCGTAAATCTCACAGATGCGTCCCTTCGGGAATCCGCCAATTCCGAGCGCCATATCGAGCGAGAGGCTTCCAGTCGAGAGCGCCTCGACCCTGTCAGAGATAGAATTTCCAAGGCTCATGATTGCGCCTTTGCCGTATTTCTTTTCAAGCTGAGAGATGGCGGAGCTCAAAGCCTTGCCCTTTTCGCCGTTGGACTCGCCTGTTTCATCATCCCGTTCGTACAGTTCCATAGTATCTCCTTTTTTGTTTTTAAATTTTCTAGTTGTTTTTAAATCTAATGACTATCTCAAATGTAGAGGCCTATTTTTATGTCGCCTCATCGCGATTGGCATCTCCAGCGCTGAATACAGCGCTGAATTAGTGTAGCTCCCGAATTACTCCTATCAGGCGACCCTGGATGGTAACTTTTTCCACCGTTATCGGCTGCATTGATGGATTCGCCGGGATGAGCATAACCTGGCCGCTCTTTAATCGGCGATATCTTTTTAAAGTTGCGCCGCCATCGTCAAGTAAAGCGACGACGATCTGACCATCTTCGGCTGAATCCTGCTTCTTGATAACGACGATATCTCGATCACAGATATGTTCATCTATCATTGAGTTCCCGCTCACCTCGAGGCAGTACACCTCACCACGTCCATCTATCATGCTGGGTGGGATCTCGATTGTAGTGGACTGCTCAATCGCCTCTATAGGGCGTCCAGCTGCTATTACTCCTACTAGGGGCACAGCAGTGGGGCCCAATTGGGGCGTGGCTCGGTCAAGGAGTTCAAGCATTCCGTCGGTTCCTCGCCTAATAAAACCCTTGTTCTCAAGGCGTTCGAGGTGAAAGTGGGCAGTTGAGGGCGACTTAACGCCAATAAACTCTGCTATGTCCTTTAGGGACGGGGCGTACCCCTTGTCCGCAAGAAAGTTCCTAAGAAATTCAAGTGTTTGGCGTTGAACTGGAGCTAAGGTATTAGTCTGAAAAGCCCCGCTATCGGTTTCCTGTTTTTTTACTTTCATATCGAATAGGTCATCCAAATAGGCGATGTGTATAGGCGTACCATATGAAAAAAAACTAGAACGGGCAACAGTTTTTTTGTGGGCCAGTAAAAAAGGGGGTGCGTGCCTGGTGCACCGGTTAGTTAAATCCCGTTGTTGCAGAGTGTGAGAGTTGGGCTTGCCCCTTAGCAATGCTCGGTTGGCCGGGGAACCTAGTTGGATTTGTTGAGGAAATTCCCCCTGCCTTCGTGACCACTACGGCGCTGCCTCGTCTGGTTTTCTGGTCCTCTCAAGCTTGTTTGGCCGAGACTCTGAAAATGGTTGCGGCCTAATATTTCTTCATCACTTCGTTAAATACACCTTTACGTTGTTCAAGGGCCTTCCGATAACACTTTGTAGGGACACACGTTTTATTTTTTTGATTTGAGTGGTTCATGGCCTATCTGCCGTCTATTTCTGTTGGAGATTGTGCGACTCGCCGGGCGATTCGATTGCTCGTAGTCGATGACCAACAGGAGCATTTTGAGCAGCTGGTCCAGGTGGCAGAGATGTATCATCCCGACTTTACCGTTGAGTGCCGTTTGGTCTCGGATCCCGAAACGGTCGTGGAGGTCGCGTCGGATTGGCAACCATCCGTCGTGTTGCTCGACTTGCATGTGGTTTCGTCCGCGCTTCAGTTGGTGCGTCAGATCTCGGCCATGGGTACCTCAGTGGTGGCTACCAGCTCCGTTCGTTTGCCTGAGTTAGCCGAACGCATATCAGAGTGCGGCGGGGTAGGATACATGACCAAGAGCGAAAACCCAGAGGAGGTTGAGTCTCTGCTGAACTTCGTTGCCTCGGTGGCTCATCCCATTCCGACTTCCCACTAATTCCATACTAGATTTGGGGGCCGAAAGGCTGCTCTTAAGGCGGGTCCCTCGAAAAGTCTGAGGGATAGCGATATCCATCTTTTTCGAATTCATCGTCCGCGCTACCATCCAAGTGAATTTTATAGAACAGTGTGGTGCCGAGATGCATAAGCAGCCTCTTCTCGAAAGGATAGCTAGTGGTTTGGTAGTTCTCTCTCTGGGAGTTCTTGTGAGCGGTACCGATGCTTGCCAGGAGGACTATGACTTCGCCTCGCAGACTTCTGTGACACCGGTGCCGAGTGCTACAGCCACGGCCACAGTAACGCAGACGGGAACTATAACCCCTGAGGTAACTGCCTCGCCAGTTAGTTCAGGGACGCCAGCTGCTACCGCAACTATAGTAGGCGCGACTCCAACGAGTGAGGAGGCCATCGGAGATCCGGGCCTATTCACGGAGTTGTCGGCGTTGAGCGTTGAGCGGGACGAGGTCACGGGGGTCGTCGCGGGTTCTGGGCAGGCTCAAGGGGGGAATTGGCTGGGCAAAGCGTTCAGTAATCAGGGGGCCGAATCGTGGCTTGATTCTGATGGGGATGGATATTCTGATGCCTTTGAGGAGGAGCAGGAGACCGATGTGCGCGACGCGAGTTCTGTGCCTCTTGATGTCGCGACGACGCGTTTTGAGGCTCGTCTTCAGGGTGTAGACCAGGATTTGGATGGATTGAGCGTCAAAGAAGAGCGGCAGCGGAATACTGATCCTACCGTAGCGGACTCAGACGGTGATGGACGGGGCGATGGGGCAGAGATAGCGTCAGGTGGAGACCCTCTCTCTGCGGACGATAATTATGGCGACCCGGATGGTGATGGGTTGAGTGACGATGTGGAGAAATCAATCAAGACCGATTCAAATAAATCTGACTCAGATGGCGATGGATTGCGCGATGATAGAGAGCTGGTCTTCGGCTCTAATCCGTTGGTCCCTGATTCAGACCTTGATGGTATCTCGGATGGTAAGGAGGTTGAGCTTGGGTCCGACCCCATCAGCGCCGAGATAAAGGGCTGATTAGTTTAGGGGCGATATTTCAGGCCCTTGTGGGGTGTGTTAGAACACCCATATGCGAAAGACGACACGTTCAAGAGAGATATTCTCCAAAGCGCAATCCTATTTTCCGGGAGGGGTAAATTCCCCAGTAAGGGCGTTTAAATCCGTTGGCGGCGAGCCTTTTATAGTTCGCTCAGGTGAGGGTCCATACCTGATCGATGTCGATGGCAACCGTTATGTTGATTTCATAAATAGCTGGGGCCCTCTGGTGCTGGGGCATGCTCACCCTGTGGTTGTAGAGGCTCTGCAACGGCAGCTCGCTATGGGAACGACCTTCGGGGCTTGTCACGAACTGGAGGTGCAGTTAGCGGAGATCGTCCAACGCCTGTTCCCCTCGATGGAGATGATGCGTTTTGTTAACTCCGGAACCGAAGCAGGAATGGCCGTTATCCGGCTTGCGCGGGGTTTCACGAAGCGTAGCAAGATTGTGAAGTTCGAGGGATGTTACCATGGTCATGCTGATGTGCTTTTGGCAAAAGCAGGATCTGGAGTTCTAACCCTTGGTCTTCCAGATTGTGCGGGAGTGCCGGAGGCCGCGGTGAGTGACACCCTCGTGGCTGAGTTCAATAGCCTCGACTCCGTTGAGAGATTGTTCTCTGAGTGTGGTTCGGAGATAGCGGCGATAATTGTAGAGCCGGTGGTAGGTAATTGTTGTTTGCTCGTTCCGCAACCGGGATTCTTGCAAGGGTTGCGCGAGATCAGTGCAAACCATGGGGCGCTATTAATTCTCGATGAAGTGATGACCGGTTTTCGCGTTGCTTTGGAGGGGGCCCAGGGTTTGTATGGGGTAACTCCTGACTTAACCATGTTGGGTAAGGTTATAGGAGGTGGTTTGCCAGTAGGGGCTTTTGGTGGACGGACCGATATAATGAAGTTGCTGGCACCGTTGGGGCCAGTATATCAGGCTGGAACCCTATCCGGTAATCCATTGGCGATGGCTGCTGGGATCGCCACGTTAGGTGAGTGGATGAAGCCAGGTAACTTTGAGAAGGCAAGCGGAGTGGCTGCGCAACTTGTATTTGGAATGCGGGAGGCTGCTTCTCGGTATCAGATTCCGCTGCAGGTGGAGGCGGTTGGCACCATGTTCGGCTTCTTTTTCGCCCATTCTCCAGTTTTATCATTTCGTGACACCTTAAAGGTTAATAAAGAGGCATTTGTAGAGTTTTTCAAGGCGATGCTCGATGAGGGAGTGTATTTTGCTCCATCAGCGTTTGAAGCTGGCTTCGTCTGCTTGCCACATTCGGGTGAGGCGATAGATTATACTTTGTCTAAACTGCCGATCGGTTTTACAGCTGCTCGAAGGGCTATGACATAGCGTGGAGTCTTCTCATCAGGGTGCTGTCGCAAGGAGGCGGGGAGCCACCTTAAGGAGTGCAGATGAGAAGGTCCAACGAAGCCCTGACTTTTTTGCAGCTCTCAGCCACCCCGTGTTTAAAGTTTTTTGAGACCAGTCCTAGCGGATATTAAAGAAAGACAGGAAGAATCGAATAACTGCCTCGGAGCTCAATGGGGCTGCGATTTCAACAGCCGATGCGCTCACCACAAACGATCCCAAAATTAAGGGGATGTAGATCGCTCCTAACAGGAGCGAGGAAGAAAACGAAGCTCTACATAATACACGGGCCCCGTGTATAAGGAGTAAGATACAGAGCGCGCAGGAGACCTTAAAAGTAATCGGAAACAATGCCACCACCCAATCATTTTCAGTCACGTATCCGAAAGAGAGGAACTGGAAGATTGAAAAGTAGCCCACCGTTACGTAGTTAAGGCAGTATACTGCCGCGATAATTACAGTTATCGGAGTCAAGGCATACACCAAGGCTCCGAAGGTCATAATCCATCGGACTGGTGATCCGAGGGTACGGAGAAGAATGGTAAAGAAAACTGAGGACAAGACCATCGTTAGAAAGATCGTAACCAGGGTCGATTGAAGCGCCGGGAGATTCGCGGTGTTCGTCACGCCGTCTACTGAATAGAGAAATGGAGGCGCGACAACGATCAGGGAAAATAAGAGTAGTAGAATAATAACGTGGGGAGGCCACCTGCGATGATCCAACAGGTGGTGGATCGTCCCGCTGGGGTCTATCAGGATGGTGATGAGGGCATCCAGGATTCCTGGACGTCGTTTGTGCTTTGAGGCGACCATTCTAGAGCGAGAGCGTCCACTCCCCCTTCTTTAAACTGCATATCATTCCGGAAACTATAGACGCTCCCCAAGCACCGGCATAGACCCTAGTTTTCCGACATTTCAGGGGCATCTGAGACCCCTCTATGGGCTGCAGAGCGATAAATGTTGTAGTCATGGCGATGGCATACCAGCGCATGCAGTAGGAGTGTGCCGTCATGCCCCAGTTGGACGAGGGGTCTCACTCGTTGCCTTTTGTCTGTTTTTGGTGTTTCATACGGGGGCGATTTTCGAGGGGGTGAAACATCCCCTTAGAGTCAACACGTGGGCGGGAGTAGCTCAGTTGGCTAGAGCATCAGCCTTCCAAGCTGAGGGTCGCGGGTTCGAGTCTCGTCTCCCGCTCCATTTTCTTCCTACGCGAAATTGGCTTTGCCAATATTCGCGTGACGGGCAAGGAACTGCCGTCCCTTGCATCCCCGAAGGCATTTTTCCTACGCGAAATTGGCTTTGCCAATATTCGCGTGACGGGCAAGGAACTGCCGTCCCTTGCATCCCCGAAGGCATTGGTTTCGAACAGGGAGGGCGCGGCTTCGCACGCGCCTTGTGACCGGGCGGGTACGGAGCCCCGCCCTTCATACGCCGAACGCAACGTGCAGCAGAAATATTGATGGTGATTCGCACCATCTCGGCGCCCGACCCGAGCGCCCTCCAAATAATTGGGGGCAATAATCAGGGCGATCCGATACATCAAGATCCCTTGGAGGGCGGCCGGTTCGGCCGCCGGGTATAACGCAAACCGAAAA
>JAFMIS010000096.1 GCA_017853915.1 bacterium | reverse complement strand
AGTGGAGTTTTTGGGGCGAGTAAGTGATGAAGCCTTGATAGAACTCTACGCGAGAGCGCTGGGTGTTTTTTACGCGCCGTTCAACGAGGATTACGGGTATGTGACTTTGGAGGCGATGGCGAGCGCGAAGCCGGTAATTACCGCTACTGACAGTGGGGGAACGCTTGAGTTCGTTCGACACGGTGAGAATGGCTTCGTCGTTGAGCCGTCTGCCGAAGCAATCGCGGCGGCGTGTAATGCCCTTGCGACGGATCGTGATATGGCGTCCCGATTGGGGAGGGCCGGGCGTGGCTATATTGAAAATTCTGGAATGCTCAAAGCTGGATGGGATACCGTAATCTCGGGGCTTACATCTCCTCTGGCGTCGTCTCAGAGCCGGTGCGTGGGGGAGTAGTACGATGTCGTCGTTGCGCATCGCATGGTTTAGCGAGCTCGCCGCGCGGGGCTCTCATAGCGTGTCGGCGTACTGTTCTCATGCGCTTCTTCCGGAGCTAGCCCGACGTCATACAATAGAGGTTTTTTCCGACTCCAGCGCGACCGGGGCGTTGGGGCTTCCTCACTATCACTATCTCAACGCGTATCGACGACATCGCGAGCGACCCTTTGACATATTTTTCTACCAACTTGAGGACTCTAAGTCCGCCAGGTTTGTGCGAGCGCATATCGGATTGATGCCTGGTGTGACATGGTTTCACGATTTCTTCTTTAATGATTTAGGGCCCGAAGCGTGCCATACGAGTCCGTGGGAAACAACGATCCGACAGTTCCACGATCCCTCTGTTTCGTTCGCTGATCGCTCGATAGCGCCACATCAATTGTGGCCGCGAGGATATCGGGAGGCGTCTCTGTCTCCCGTAGCGCTCTTTAGCTCCGCGTGGGCTCGACACGAGTTCTCAACGATGGTTAGTAATCGGCTTGAGAGTTTTACGGGTGGGCATCTGGCGGAGGTCTTGGCTGTTCCCGTGCGAGAGATGACTGCTGCGAGAAGGCAGGGTGTTGATCCTATTCGAATCGCATCCGCGTCAGTGCCAGGGATTGAGGGGCGGAGTCATAAGCTGCTGCCAGCCCTTGCTGGTCTTAAAGCCACTTGGCGTTTGACGTGGATGGTGGACGACTCTGAGAGAGATTCCGCTTTAGCCGTGGCACGTGAATTTGGTGTTGAGGATCGGATTGATCTTGTCGCCCCTCGTAGCTGGGAATCGTGGGAGAAGATAGTTGGCGAAAGTGACGTGGCTCTGCATCTCCATACGAGTCCTTTCGGACATCTAGCCCCTTTTGTTCAGATCTCACTCGCTGCCGGCACTCCGACCGTTGTTTCGTTCGCGGCCCAAGGGGAGGATTTTCCCGCTGACACTGTCTTTCATGTGGTGCCGGGGTTGCATGAGTCGGTACAGCTTAAGGGGATTCTGGAGGGAGTTCTCGCGCATAATTCGCGCAGGTATGGTCGGCGTGGTCAGGAGTATATCCGTGCTTCGGCGAGTGTTGAGGCTGTGGCGGAGAGGCTCTCGAGTCTTTTAATTGAAGCGGCGCCACGAGTGCGTGAAGTCATGAATCGTTGGTCTCAGTTGCAGCGGCATGCAAAATTGGAATTGTTATGTGAGGTGCGGCACCTTGTGGATGGCGACTCAATACCTGGCATGTCTTCGTATGAGCATACCATCGCGAAAGCCTTAGGGGAGCTGGACGTATTTTCAAGTTGAATTTAGAGAGCAGACGTCGGATATGGCGTTAGGCGACGATGGAGGGGATGTTTCGCGAGATCTCGGCGCCCGACCCGGGCGCCCTCCAAAAATATTGCGGGTCACGATGTGGTGCGCCTTACGACGATGCCCTTGGAGGGCGGCCGGTCCGGCCGCCGGGTATAACGTGGACCTGAAATGCTAAGGGTATTTCGCGACATCTCGGCGCCCGACCCGGGCGCCCTCCAATAATATTGCGGGTCACGATGTGGTGCGCCTTACGACGATGCCTTTGGAGGGCGGCCGGTCCGGCCGCCGGGTATAACGTGGACCTGAAATGCTAAGGGTAATTCGCGACATCTCGGCGCCCGACCCGGGCGCCCTCCAAAAATGTCGCGCTTCACACCGCTAAAGGATGCGGAAGCTATGCTCACTGCCCCCTGGCTTTTCGATCGAGCATCTCTTGAATAGCGCGTAGGGTCTCCCGCGCGAATGCCCTGCCGACGTCAGTTTGAAACATCGACCCGAGTTGTGCGGAGCTGTGCTCTCGAACCAGATAGCTCGCGCGCTCGGCAATGATCGCCCCGGCCTCCCGGGCTGACTCAGGTAGAGGATAGCGCTTTGGTTGGCCTGGGGACACATCGAGCCCGAATGTCCAGTGCGCGAGCGAGAAACCTGCCGCAGCCAGCGTCGCTTCTTTCTGATCAGGCGTGAGGTCCTTTGTGAATCGCGGTAAAGCGGCGACAACCTCTCCGCGAGTCGCCGATAGTACTTGGGGCACGGTTCCGATCGTTCTCATATGACTCCTTCCTCTGTCAGGGGCGGCACCGCTCAATCCAGTGGTGCGCACAGCAAGAGGGTATCTGGGAGCTTGAGACTAGTCCAGGATGACCATGTATCGGGCAATTAGCTGGAAAGTCGGAAATGCTCAAATATAAGCGAATCAATACCTTAATGGGCCCTGGTCACTGGGCCAATTGGCTGGAGTGGTCATGACAATATCCCCGCGCGGAGCGATGGTCTGTAGTGCTAGATCGTTTTCAAAAAGACAGAATTTCGCTGCGAAATTTGGAAAACCCTGTATTCCCTTTCACAATAATTTCATGGGCTACTAAGCTAACAACAGGGCCTCTAACCACCTGATTCCTCGTTTTAAAGCTCCCTCGGATAGCTCTGGTAAGGGGATAAAGATATCGAATTGGCTCAGTGGTAGCATAACAGGCGGGGGTAGAGTGATCGCCCCAGTAGAGTTGTTGGTAGCTTGTTTGTATATGCATAGATCTGAATCGCGCCATGCTGGGGAGCCCTTTCGAAATCAAGAGGTGATTCTCCCGGCTCATGATTTTGCGGGAGCTTTGGGGGTTCAACCGGATCTGCAGCTAGTTACTAAAACTCTCAAGGATCTGTGCACAACGGGATTGATTCGTTTCGGTTATCCGCACGCGACGGAGCATCGGCTGCGCGATGGCCTCCAACTAAACGTGTCTCAACAGCCTGTGCTGCTGAGCCCTGAATTATCCGACACGCGGAATGAGCTGTGGGGCCGTGTTGCATCATCAATTCACTTGAAGCCCGGCGATCTCCTTGGCTCTCACTTTAGTGTGCTATCGGAGCGGGCGCGTCATGGGATCGAGGAAGCGCTGAAGCAGCTCGGAGAAAATTTTAAAGAGCTTCGTTGTCTGGAGAGGTTACCTCATGGGAACCTGCGCCCGACAATCGAGACATTGACGCGTATCGCCTCCGAGGCTGGTACTGATGGTGAGCTTAGGGAGATTATGCGGAGCTGCGCTCGTCAGTTGCGTATAGGCTCGGCCCTGGGGACCGAATGGACTCGAGTAACTCCGCGTGAGGCGGCGCTGATACATCGTCTTGAGCGTGATGGTTTAATAGCGCGGGCGGCGTTGCGAGCGGATCTGGAGAGGGTACGGGAGCTTCTTGCTCCATATGGCCTTACCGCTCGGATTGAGAGTATCGCTCGTAGTGATGACCCAGCACCGTTATCCCCTCAATCTGGCGATCGCGAACGTATCGCCCCGATCCGAATCGGCACCAAGTACACGAACTCTTCGATGTTTGGCCTCAGCTCCCACTATCTCGCGAGTATTCTGCGAGACCCTGATTTCGCCTCTGAGGTACATGATAAAGCGAGTGAAAGTGTCCGGGGATTTGTCGAAAGATTGAGAGATATTCGACAACGATATGAGCGCGAAGACGTCACGATGAAATATGTGGTAGCGCGCCAAGATAAGCTTTTGGCTGATCTTATCCAGGGGCTTTCCACGTAGTTCAATAATTCGGCCTCGAGTTGTTACTCTCGTTCAAACAAGAGCTGCTGCCTTTTCGGGGTGATCGAGATCGGTGTGCCGGCCGGGTATGTTCCGCTGAAACAGGCGTCACAGAATTTACCCGGGCTCGATTCCACCGCGCGGTAGAGCCCCTCAAGCGAAAGATACGCGAGCGAGTCCACTCCGATGTATTTCGCGATCTCCTCCACGGTATGTTTTGACGCGATTAATTCAGCTTTATCTGGAGTGTCGATACCATAGTAACAGGGATCGGTCGTCGGAGGAGAGGAGATCCGCAGGTGAACCTCGCGAGCGCCGGCTTGTCGAAGCATCGTGACCAATTTGCGACTGGTAGTGCCACGTACGATTGAATCATCGACCACAATAATTGATTTGCCGCCGAGAATAGCCGAATTCGGGTTTAGTTTAATCTTTACGCCGAAATCTCGAATCGACTGTTTCGGTTCGATGAAGGTTCTTCCCACGTAATGATTGCGAACGAGCCCCATCTCGAACGGAATCTTGGAGGTCTCCGCGTAACCGATAGCCGCGGCGACACCGGAGTCTGGCACCGCGATAACAAGGTCCGCGATCACACCGCTTTCACGGGCAAGCTCAGCGCCCATGTTTTTGCGGAGTTGATACACATTCTTTCCAAATACGTTCGAGTCCGGGCGGGCGAAGTAAACGAATTCGAAGATGCAGGGAGCCTCTTTTGAAAATCCAAAAGGGAAGTAGCTCTTCATGGAGCCGTCGCGAAGCACCTCGACAACTTCGCCCGCGCTTACATCCCGCAGGTATCGAGCGCCAATCAGATCAAACGCGCATGTCTCTGAGGCGAATACGAGTCCACCATTGAGCTCCCCGATCGCCAGCGGGCGTAATCCATGCCGATCGCGGGCTACGATTAAGCGGTCGTGAAAAAGAAGCAGGAGCGAGAACGCACCCTGAAGTCGCTGCAGAGCGGCGATAACGCTCTCCACTCGCGGAGCGTCCTTATCTCCGTGCGCGAGGAGATGTAAGATAGTTTCGGTATCCGAGGTGCTCCCAAAGATAGAGCCGCTATCGATTAGCTCTCGTCGCAATTCATCGGCGTTAATTAAGTTGCCGTTATGAGCGACCGCGACATGCCCTAGCGAGATGTCGGCGACAAAAGGCTGGACATTAGCGAGTTTGTTTCCTCCGGCGGTTGTGTACCGCACATGACCGATCGCGTAGTCGCCAGGGAGTTGATTGAAGTCAAAGTTGCCAAAGACATCCGCTACAAGCCCCAGCCCCTTGTGAAAGAAGAAGTGTGGGTGATCATCTCCATTTCTCTTTACCGAAACGACGCCAGCGCCCTCCTGTCCTCGGTGTTGCTGAGCGTATAGCCCGAGGTACGCGAGGTTTGCCGCCTCTGGATGGTTCCATACCGCCATCAGCCCGCATTCATCGTGGAACTTGTCCCCTCGGATCTCCATATTATTCCCGAAATATCGCGTCTAGACCTTTAAACCACGATTCAAAAGCTGCGGTAGACTGTATGCTCGCGACGCCCGCTACAGCGATCTCAGTGCCTCCAACAGTTCCCTCGGCGGAGATAGAGAGACCAGCGGCCTCAATCTCGGCGCGAACAGTGGCGACGGACTCAGGCGCGCAACTGAGTAGAAAACGGGCGCCGCTTTCCGAAAATAACAGACCATCCGCGCGAGCAGATTTCTTTTTGAGCGTCAGGGTCGCGCCACGGGGCGCGGTGTAGTCGTTGAAACAACACTCCGCGAGCGCGATGCCCAACCCCCCTTGGGAAAGGTCATGGCAGGAGCGAAGAAGTCGTTTGGAGGCTAGAGAGCGGACGCAATCACATGAGCGTTTTTCAAGCTCATACCGAATAGCGGGCAGGGCCCCTTTTTCGATACCGTGAATCTCGGCCACGTAGGCGCTGCCTCCCAGCTCCTCAGGATTGGTCTCCCCAAGTAAAAAGATCGCGTCGCCATCGTTCTGAAAGTGAGATGGGAGAGCGCGTGTAACGTCATCAATCAGGCCCACCAGCGCCAGGAGGGGAGTGGGTTGAATGCCATGCCCATGTGTTTGGTTGTAAAGACTAACGTTGCCACTCACTACAGGAATATCGAAAGCACGCGCGGCTTCGCCGAGGCCCTTGATGCTGTGGGCGATCTGCCACATCGTCTCTGGGTTCTCGGGGCTCGGCATATTGAGGCAGTCAGATATTCCGATCGGAGTTGCTCCTGTGGCAGCGATATTTCGACACGCCTCAGCGAGCGAAAGCGCCGTGCCCTGATGAGCGTCGATAGCGCAATAACGAGAGTTGCAATCAAGAGAGATGGCGATTCCCTTCTCGGTTCCCCGTGCCGATTTAATTCGAACTACTCCCGCGTCGCCGCCCGGATGAATAGTTGTGTCTCCACGAACTGTGGAGTCGTACTGATTGTATACCGCGTGGCGCGAACAGTTATTCGGTGAGCCAAGTAGCGTGAGCCACGTCGCGGAGAGATCCTTTGGTTGCTGGATCGTCTCAAGGTTAATCGGCGCGTTCAGGCTCGTATCTGATGGCGGAGTGGTAGGCCAAGTATACTCCGGCACCGCGCTGGTGAGGAGCTTGGCGGGTATGCGGGACACTATCTCATTATGCCACAGCAGCTCCACATCGCCTCCGGCGATAACCTCACCGATCGCCACAGCGTCAAGTTCCCAGCGTTTGAATATCGATATGAGTTTATCTTCGTGACCAGCTTTGACGATGAACAGCATGCGCTCTTGTGATTCGGAGAGCATGATCTCGTACGGGTTCATCCCGGTTTCACGCTGCGGCACTCGATCGAGGTGCAACCGAATGCCATTATTTCCGCGGTCTGCCATCTCAAACGAGGAGCTTGTAAGTCCGGCCGCGCCCATATCTTGAACGCCCACCACGTAGCCGCTCTTAAAGGCCTCCAGGCATGCTTCGAGAAGAAGTTTCTCCTGGAACGGATCGCCAACCTGCACAGTTGGTCGTTTTGCCTCTGAGTCATCCCCGAATGATTCGGATGACATGCTTGCGCCGTGTATTCCATCACGACCGGTTTTTGAGCCTACATATAACACTATGTTCCCGACGCCCGCCGCGGTTCCCAAGAAAACCTCGTCGTGATTGACGAGTCCTAGGGCAAAAGCATTAACGAGGCAATTTCCATTGAATGATTGGTGGAAAGAGAGCTCGCCGCCAACCGTTGGAATTCCCATACAATTGCCGTAGAAGCCGATGCCATTTACAGCCCTGCGTAGCAGGTATCTGCTCTTGGGGAGTTTCGGATCGCCGAAGCGCAGGGAGTTGAGAAGCGCTACGGGGCGAGCCCCCATCGTGAAGACATCTCGCAGGATTCCACCCACACCGGTGGCTGCTCCCTGAAATGGCTCAATAAAGGAGGGGTGATTGTGGCTCTCGACTTTAAATACAACAGCCTCATTGTCGCCGATGTCGACAACGCAGGCGTTTTCCCCAGGGCCAACCAGAACTCGTGGTCCCTTGGTCGGAAGGCCGCGAAGATACACCTTGGTGCTCTTGTAAGAACAATGTTCCGAAAAAAGTGCTGAGCAGATGCCCAGCTCAACCATATTGATAGAGCGGTTAAGCGCCGACGTAATCGCCTCGAACTCCGAGTCTTTGAGGCCGTGTTGATGCGCGTCGACTCGAGTGGCTGTTCGCAGCCAGGGGGCTTGGGGCGTTGATGACGAGGAGCAAGAGGAAGTTGAAGTCTGCATAGTGTTCCCGAAAGTCGTCGTGAGTCTATACCGGGAACGCCTCTCACTCAATCATTAAGGATTGATTTGTATATAAATATCGGCACCTTGTCCGCGCTACGCCAGCGCCTCACAAGGCCTATTCGAACAAGAGTTTAATGGCTCCGGTCGGAACGAGGTTTTGGTTGTCGAGCTGCGCTCTTTCGCTACGAGTTTTTCGCATTATTGCCCGCTTAGGTAACATTCTTTGAATGACGAGCGCGCAAGCCCTAAAACCTTAAGATTAGCGCTAGTTGTGCCGATCCCAACTATAGCGGCAATCAAATCAGGGTGCTCGGACATCAAAGTTAGAGGAGTCTCAGGATCGGGCCGAACATCGTGTCGTGTTAATAGGTTGTGGCTTGGAAGATAGATCGTTTACCTTGGTAGTAAGCGGTGTGAGCGGATCTCGTGCTCCCCAAAAAGGGGAGTAGAGATGGTGCCGCAACGTTAGGTTTTTAGGTTGTAGTTGTTCGGGTCACAGTGAAGCGACTCCTCTCGGTATTGAGCTGGAGAGAAGTCACGGGTGGTAAAGGGCACGTGCGTTAAGGAGAAGGTTCCATGAGCAATGAATTCCAAAAATTGATTCAAGAAGACCGCGAGACGAGAAAAAAATCCTCGTGGAAAGGCACGATGCTCGAATACCTGGAGCTCGTGAAAGAGAATCCAGCGGCTCACAAGCTCGCTCACAAACGTCTGTACGACATGATCAACGACCAGGGCATGGTCGAAGTCGATCTGGAGCAGAATCCAAGACTCAAGCGCATATTCAAGGGAGAGAAGCTAAAAGTTTTCAACTTCTTCGCTGATCAAGTGTTCGCC
>JAFMIS010000095.1 GCA_017853915.1 bacterium | reverse complement strand
CTCTCCCCAGCTTCTAAGCCCCGTCACATCCTCGGCGCCTGGCCCCAAAAAATGCCACTCAACAGGCACATCCTCAACACGATCAATTGTCACCGCGCATTGCTGTATCAACTCAGATCCTTTGTGAGGCGTAAAAGTGCCCACGCACAGAACCCGCAAAGGGACTCTCAGACTCGGCTTGCTAGGGATAGCTACCGGCTGTCTTTCAGCGATATCAATTCCATGAGAGTGTTTTTGCAAAGATGGATAATGCCCGAACAATTCGGATATAATCCGCCTTGTTGACTCGGAGAACACCACAATGCGCCCGGCACCATCAAATATTCTGCGCGCGATCTCTCGTCTTTCGATACCTGCGACATCTGAATCACCACAACAACCTCCACACACTCCACCATCACAGACCGAGCCATCAGGTTGCACCAACCATAAACGACCACACACGAGGTGGTAATCATGCACGGAAACCATGTACCTACCATGGCGCTGTAGAGCGTCACAAAGAACCGATCTGTTGAATCCAAGGCAGTGATGAAGATGGACGATGCCAAATAAGCTGGGATGTAACACCGAGGGAAGGAGATCTGGCGACAACACCAACGTCCAGTCTCCATTATCGGTATGGCACGTCAGGTACAAACAGCCGTGTCCAGGACAGAGCGAGAAATGGGCTGACTCTTTGTCATTTCGAATGATCGCCTGCACGTATCGCTCTGTTCCACCAAGGGCGTGATGCCTCGCCACAAACGGGCCGTTATGCACCAGGTGCAAGACACTTCGCTTGCGAGAGCTTAACCACCCGGGCAATAGCGCATGAAAAATCCTGTCGTGTACCTTCGCAAGGGGATTAGAGGTACAAAAACTTGCAACAGCATGTTCGTAGGAGGGATAACGAGAGTTAAGAATCTCCGTGTTAGCTTTCGAGAGCGCTTCGCGCATCTCTTTAAACGACATATTTCCTCTATGATACACGTACGTAGCATCATCGATAATATTCGTGTATCCCTTTTGCTTGGCTCGGAGCGAGAGGTCGTTCTCCTCCCCATACCCCTGCCTGAATATGGGATCGAACACACCAACTTCATCGAGCATGTCGCGACGAATATATGTGCAAAAACCAACGCATGTTGGAGCTTCAACGTAGGAAAAATCAGATAGATCCTCGACTAGCTTTCCGAAACTCTCCAACGAATACCCCGATGGAAACCCGTTGTTCTCCAAGAAACGCGGGACAGAACAGATAGTCCCATTGTTGGTCAAGGGAGTCACTGTGCCAATTTTCGGACCAGAATACGCGGCATTCTGTAATTTTTGAACCCATCGCCCTGTGACCAGCGTATCGCTGTTCAGCAAGATGACATCATCGTCGGTCTCAATCAGCATTCCACGGTTACAAGTACCGACAAACCCCAAATTGTTTTCATTTCTCAACACCCTAACCAGCGGATGGGCTAATATTTCTTTCGGCAAGAATTCACGCAAATCTCCTGAGGGACTGGCGTCGTCAATTACACACACTCTTACGTTCCCAGGAATAGTCGACACAACGCTACGGATACAGTCGAGAGTCACATCGAAGGCGTTATAAACTGGAATAATGACAGTGACGGATCTCATATCGCGGGCATCTCCGTGCGGTCTTCATACCGAACGAGCCCAGCCGGAAGGAAAGGATCATCCTCGGGTTTAAGGCCGAAATGAGCAAAGAGAGCCGTAATGTATCTCGATTCTACATCAAAGTCAGAAAGATTATGATTCAGGATCGCCCGTTCAGCAGGATCTACCACACACCGCAATCCTCTTTTCCGAGCTGCTACGCAGAGGGCCATAACCAGCTCTCCTACCGTCTCTACCGATGAGGGAACATCAGCGAGCAGTGTCGCTCTAAACAAAAGACAGGAGGGATGTACCATAGACACATTAAAGGGGATCACGAGACGCCCCCGGTAACCGATCTGGAACGGGGAAGCTCCTTTAAAATTCGGTCGCATACAATCCGGAAAAAGGCCCATGCCCGCGGCAACAACTTTTTTATCCCGGTTTACAATAATTGGTGCAGCAACCCCTATCCCTTTGTCGCTGCAGTGATCTTGTAGCCGATGCATAATCCCCTCAGACAACGAAACCTCACACGCGAGCGCTATAACGGCATCCTCCGAGAAGTTCAGACTTAGGAGACGTTTCACCAACTGCGAGACCCCCTTCAGGCCGTGTTTGATTATTGTGACACCCGGAGACTCAATTAGGACCGAAGAATCTCCAAGGGCTACAGCTACACCTAAGGGAGCCCTCTCTCCTCGATGCACAACGTACAATCCTCGAGCTCGGCTGTCAGCAACACTCGCGCCTGGAAAACCACGGCGGTGAAGGGCTTCGACTAGTGCCCTCTTGGCGGCGGTGAAAGCATAGGGCTTTGAGTCGAGATTGCCGGCCACTGACTGATTATGCATACGCCAGTGATAGAGCACCTCCGGAATGTGAACAACGTTGCTTGTTCGTTCGGTAAGCCTGAGCATCAGGTCATAGTCCTGACTTCCCTCGAACCCGACCCGAAACCCACCGACGGCCCGGACAAGCGAGGCTCGGAAGCAGCTAATGTGCCCCGTGTACATGAACGAGAGAAAGTAATCAGGAGACCAGGCGGGCTTGCAGGTCGGCTCAAGCCGCCTTCCATCGAATGAGATCTTATCCTCATCGGAATAAATAATGTCCGTCGATGGTTCTGCCGCAATCGCTTGGGCCAATTTATACAAAGCATGAGGAGCCAAACAATCATCATGGTCGAGCAGCACCACATACTCTCCGGTCGCCAGCTCTAACGCCACATTGG
The DNA here is from genome assembly GCA_017853915.1 of bacterium. Taxonomy (GTDB): domain Bacteria; phylum Bdellovibrionota_C; class UBA2361; order UBA2361; family OMII01; genus OMII01. Next base: position 5,727 of record JAFMIS010000095.1, on the reverse strand, counting down.
AGGATTTTGAAATGTGCCCGTTAGAGCTCAAAAACGTGACTTTTACGCGGGGATCGCTGGCCGCATAGGTGCTTAACAAGGATCGGACGGCTGGATCATCCGACGCATCGTCAGCGATACACAACTCCCACCATGGATACGCTTGCTGCCGAACGGATTCGATCGCTTGCTTCAGCCAAAGAGGATCGGTTTTGTAGGTAGGCATGACAACCGAGAAGACCGGCCCTGCAAACCGCAGACTCTCCTCTCGCATACGCACAAGATCTTGGGGAGACGGCTCAATCCTCAGCATGCGAAGGTCATACTCCGATCCGAGCGCCACTCGTCTCCACAGGTACCCCGCTACTCGGGAGTTTACCACCCACTTCCCGCTCCGCACGGCTTTTCTTACGGCCTGCTTGATGAGCCTTTTTGACAGTCGCTTGAGAGCCCGAATCAATCGTACCCCTACTCTAAGTGGTCGAGTGAGCTTCCACGACTTCGATGCGACTAGCCCATTCAAAGCATCTTCTATCAACCGTTTGGCTTGCTGGAGGTGCTCTACTGAAGCCTGAGACTGTTGCAGGGCCTTTTGCCGATCCAGAACCTCCTGGCTTAACCGATTGACGCGATTTTCAGCGCTCTCGAGAATCCCCTGAATGAGATTCACAAGCGTTTGCGGACCATCACAAGAAAGTTCGACCGTCAAAGTGGCCTGGGTCGGGCAATCAACCATGAGCTTTACCGCAGGGTCATTCGACAGCGGGATTAATACAGAGCAACCTGCCGCGTGGGCTTCTACTGCGTTGGCGAGCCCAGAGACCCTGCCCAAAGCACCGTGCGCCTCTTGCCACTGATACAAACACGAGCCGCCGGCCTGAACCGTCACAGAGTGGAGAACCACCGGCATAACGCTATCGATAGGGTCAAAACGCAGTGTCTTTATCCCAGCGGGACACACACAGTGTAAAACCTGTCGCCCTCTTACATCTTCCAGTGGAAGCACGATTGAGTCATGCTCAGAAAAACCGGAGCCTCTGTCGAAGAATACCTGAGCCGATAGTCCTGACTTTGCATAGTCACGGCTCTGGGGAATTACCGACAACGCAGCGATCCCTGCTCGCGAGCATCTCACTAAAAACTGATACGTATCTCCATCAGGAACGGAGGAAAGAACACCACGAGTAGCCGCACCTAGCTGATCAGCTTGCAGTCTAAACTCTGAAACCTCGGGCGCCAAACTGGTTCGCCTCCACTCCAAACTGATGAGACCGGTTTGGTTAAGAAGCTGCACCAAAGACTTCCGGGTAAAGAAATGCACATGGGTCGCGTCAAGGAGACCATCCTGTCGATAATCAAACCGACCCTCTAGCAAATCAGCAATAACACCAACATACCCGATATTCGGCACTGATATCAGCACCTCCCCATGAGGCTTAAGATACTTAAGCGCGTTCTGCAGCGATGTGGCCGGGTTCAGGAGGTGCTCAAGGACGTCCGCGAAGATGATATACTCGAACTCCTCACCCTCAATCTCTCGGGCCCACTCAGTATCATTCAAGTCTCCCACAATCATCCGCGAGCAAAATGGCTTCGCGCGTTCAGCGGCGTTAGGATCGACCTCCACGCATGTTACGTCACACCCTTTATTCTCTCTGAGAAGTTGGGTCATGATACCAGTGGCAGGTCCCATCTCTAGAACCTTACTGCCAGGGCGAATCCAACGCAGCAACTGCGCCACCGAGCTCTCGCCCTCCGGATCTATCTGGCGATGGTATTTCTCCGCACCTTCCATCACAAACGCTACGCCCCTGAGTTCTTTTTAACTTCCCACCGCCCGAAGATCCCCCGACTGCACCTCTTTGTTTTGAATCCAATCATGCTCCGGGACCATAACGCCCTCAGCGACATACGGACCCGCGACCCGAAATGCCGCAAGACGATGAGAAAAATCCCACCGTACTCGCGCGAGAGGGTCGAAGATTCCAGCCTTGAAATAGTAATCCCCACCCAACAGATTCACCTTTGGGATACGGAGCGTAATTGAATGTCGTCCTGGGGACTTTTCTATTTGCAAATGATCCAATCGAGTGTTCAACCCAGTGACATATAGATCATCGTTACGAAAAATGGCTGCCCCAATAACGAGTCCGTCATTAGGCTGATGCACCTCATAGGTAATCTCTAAGTTGAGCTCGCCCCCAATCACAAAGAGACCTGTTGGCGAGTTGTTATGATCTCGGAGAGAGCCGCCCACCAAAGACGCCGCATAGCGCGTATCATCCTCGGCCCTCGCCGTTCCCTGATCTTTGCTTCGGCTGCCTGCAGACACCCCTTCACTCTCGGCATCTCCGATCCCCGCTTTCTGACGCATGAAGCTATCGTACTGATCCGCGACCTCCACCGCTGGGCCCTGGCTAATCAGATTGCCACTATCGAGCCAGAACACACGGTCACAGAGGGTTCTGACCGCTCCCGTATCGTGAGTGACAAAGAGAATGCTCATCCCCTGCTCTCGTAGCTCTCTGATACGCTTAAGGCATTTGTATTGAAATGCGGCGTCTCCGACGGAGAGCGCCTCATCCACGAGTAGGACCTCTGGCTCAACGTGAATAGCGGCCGAGAACGCGAGGCGCACGTACATACCACTTGAGTAGGTCTTCACCGGCTTGTCGATGAAATCACCCAGCTCAGAGAACTCTAGGATCGCGGGGAGCCTCTCCTTCATCTCAGCTGCGCTGATACCGAGAAGAGCTCCGCTCAGTATCACATTCTCTCGACCTGTGAATTCGGGGTTGAACCCCGCCCCCAGCTCAAGTAGCGCGGACAATCGACCAGAGACGTTGAAGGAACCATGCGACGGGTCAAGGGTTCCCGCTATCATCTGCAGCAGCGTTGACTTACCTGAGCCGTTCTTACCCAAGAAACCAACGCACTCTCCCCTCTTCACTTGGAACGAGATCGGATGAAGAGCCCAAAACTCATCGTAGAACTTTCGCCTCCCACGCCACAGAACCTGCTTCAGGCGATCAGGAGGCGAGCGGAAGATCCGATACACCTTGGCGAGACCATTCACATCGATTGCGATATCAGACGACATCTGCGAACCCCTTCTTGGTGCGCATGAACCACCAATACCCTATAGCCGCTATACACCACGACACCACGACACTTCCAAGAAGCACCACCGGACTGGGCGCTGTGTTAAAGAACAGAGCTCCCCGAATCATCTCAATGATCGGAGTGAGCGGATTTAGATAAATAACCTCCTGCATCCTCTCTGGCACCGCGGAGAGCGGGTAAAAGATCGGACTGAGAAACATCAGTATCGTCGTGACTATCGCCGTTCCGTGCTGCAAGTCCCGTAAGAAAACCCCCACAGAGGAGAGAAACCATACGGCCCCAAGCGTGCACAGACACAACGGAATCATAATCACCGGGATATAGAGCACCGTTACCGATGGGATCCCCACGAAGAGAAGATAAAAGAGCAAAAGTAGATACGCCGAGATCCCCGCGGTTATCAACCCGACGCACAACGCCACCCAGGGGAGAACCTCAAGGGGGAACACGACCTTCTTGATGTACGACGTATGCTGCAACACCATTCGAGGCGCTGCGTTAAAGTTCTCCGCGAAGATGTTGAAGGCGATTAAACCTGAGAAGAGGATAAGAGCGAAGGCCGCCGGGCTGTCTATCTCGACAGACCACCTTGCTTTGAAGACTTGGGAGAAGACGAAAGTGTAGACCACAAGGAGTGATAACGGAGTGATGAGAGACCAAAGAAGCCCCAAAACGGATCCGCGGAAGCGCCCCTCGAATTCTCGCCGAACAAGCTGACGGATGAGATGTCGATTGCACCAAAGCGAAGAGAAAACACCTACGAAGGCATCTCGAAATTTAAGAGGTCGCACGAAGCTAGAGGGAGAAGCCACTGTCGTAATTGTCCTCAGGATGAGAGCCTTATCGGTGGATGTTACTACATCCAAATAGCCGAAATAGTACGAGAAGGGTTCCACAATGGCAAGGGGCGCCTCACCGAATTCCAGGGACTTACACGGCTCTAGGAGCCCACTAGGAGCAGGCAAGAATGAAAGCTCTCTTCGGAGCTAAAGCCAAACGAAGACGTTGTAAGGACACCCCGAATATTTGGGCGCCCCCCCGCTAAAAAAGTAGGGGCCCGCTCGCAAATTAGCCTGAGCGCACGTCCCAAAACTATCCGCATCACTTCCCGATGTAAGGTAGAGGTCGCGCCTTCGAGCCTGAAATGGCATAGACCTTCAGGTCCCCTTTGTGGCGCTCGTATATTTGTGTTGGGATGGAAACCTCGTATCCCGCCCTTTCCGAACCGCGCCCCAGGATAGGAGCCGTGTCAGCCCTATCAGCACGCCCTGTCGTTGCACCAACAACGGTATCCCCTGCAATCAGAAGAATCTTAACGCCCTCCCCTTGTGCCGCTCGGTCACCTGCCCAGCCGCCGAACACCGCTGCATAGCTGCCCGTGGAGATCGATTCAACGGCACCAGCTAAGGTCTCCCCTTCCAACTGATATACCCTTTTACCAACCATCATCTGCTGATTGTCAAACTTCACCATCTCTTTGTCACCGATCCCCGATGTGGAGCCTCGCGAACCTTGAGCCAGACAATCGGCTACAGTTTGAGCAACCGACAAAACTCCTTGTCCATTCCAATGAGTGTCATCCTTCCAAAAGAGTAACTGCCCCTCTTTAAGTGCAGCCCCCTTAGCCGCCATCATCGGCTCCGTTAAATCCACGACTCGAACACCCAGAGGGGTTAACTTCTCCCGAAGCTTCAAAAACGACGGCGCTGGATATCTGACATTCTTCGAATCTGGTGCTACCGACTCGGGATATACCCTCGCTTTCGTCGGAATAAAGAAAACACAAATGGTTTGCCCCCACACAGCTGGATTCAGGTCCAGTCTGACATCGGGGTTAGAGAAGAGCGCACCCGCAGTTTGAGCATTTAGATGCGCGAATTTTTGCGCGCCCGATTCACCAACGGTAGTCTCCCTTGAGGAACCGTTAAACAGCCGCCGCTCTACCTGTCGGACAAATTTATAGAGGGTTGTTGGGGCAAGAGATCCGCCTAAAAGAGACCTGATAACTCGGAGACGAAAATCATCATATGACCGTCCCCAATCCGACTTCGTTTGCGTCGGGGACGAGGGGTCAAAAAAGTCATTTCCCTCGTAAAAGAAGAATGAAAAACTAGGACCTTCGCCATATTCCTGCGCCGCCCAGGCTGCTCGTCGCTCGTAATCTATCGGATCTTGCGGATGTCCCATCGAGTATACTGGAACCCCGAATGTGTTGCGCAACACCTCTGGCAGAGTCTCCGCCTGTGTGATGCCATTTCCGACCAGAAGAGAATCGCCGAATAAGATGTGGGGCTCCCCTGAATAATCGCTTCGATTCCTATATCCCTTTGAATCAGTAACAAACTCAACAATTCGAGGTTGCCGAATGTCCGTAGGAAGAGTGGGGTCAATCGCCACCAAATCGCCGTGCGGCTGGTCTACGATCTCATGTACGTTGGGCTCATAGACCAGCCCTGGCCGAGCAAACTTCTCATGCTCTCGGTAGTACTGGCGAAAGCTAGTCGCTGTTAGGGACAGAAATACATATGTTCCTACAACTCCGACACAGAGGCCAAATGTGAGCAGCGCGACATTCAGCACTGGGATGAAAGACACCACGAGAATCGCAACCACACAAACCAAGAT
>JAFMIS010000094.1 GCA_017853915.1 bacterium | reverse complement strand
CAAGGCGACCTTCGTCAGGACGCGTCATTGATTCGCAAGGAGACCGAGAGAGTAACCAGGCGCTTACGGGACATAAAAGAGCACGCCAAAAAAATAGCGCAGTGGGACCCCGATCCTGATTATAGTGGAAACAAAGTTAAACCCACCTGGGATGACCTTTGAGTTTTCGCAATCGATTCCGGTAAATTTTGAGTAACACCGAAAGGAGTAGATTTATGAGTTTGAGTGACACAGAGATCGCGGATTTCATCTACAATCTGGGTAAATACCACGGTGATTTTGACAAGGTCGGCGCAACCGCCGCGCGTTGGATCCAGCGAGCCGAAGAGCTTGAGGCACGGCGCAAATTGGAGAGACAGTTGGCTGCTGACATTAAGGAGGGCACTATTGAGGGTCTTCTGCGGGCCAAGGAAACGATGAATAATCTCTTTGATAGTTTGATCCGCCGCGCCCTCGATCATAGTGATGCCGCTAACCAGGCGTAGGGCGTTGGCCATTTCCATCTCGATCTGAGTGGCGGCCCGTTGAACCGCCGGGTGCGACGTGAACGCCGAATCCTCACCGTAATTCGCGGCATCGCGGCGCCCGACCCGGGCGCCCTCCAAATAAATGCGGTCATTAATCGGGGCCACCCGAGAAACGATGCCCCTTTGGAGGGCGGCCGGTCCGGCCGCCGGGTATAACGCAAATCAAAAATGTTCATGCTGATTCGCGGCATCTCGGCGCCCGACCCGGGCGCCCTCCAATTAATTGCGGTCATTAATCGGGGCCGCCCGAGAAACGATGCCCCTTTGGAGGGCGGCCGGTCCGGCCGCCGGGTATAACGCAAATCAAAAATGTTCATGCTGATTCGCGGCATCTCGGCCGCCGGTTATAACGCAAACCAAAAATGTTGATGGTAATTCGCGGCATCGCGGCGCCCGACCCGGGCGCCCTCCAAATGGATTGCGGTCATTAATCGGGGCCGCCCAAATAATTGTCATGGCATGTTGGGGTTTTTTGGGGGATTATTCGGAAAAACCCTGTCGTTACTTTTCAACGGATCGCCTGTGCCCCTCGTTACCGCAACAACTGACACGCTTGGAATCACAACTATAACACTGAGTGATGCGGCGAATTTAAACGCCATGAGCGAGGAGATGGCGGCTGAGTTCAAGGCCACGATTATCGCCCTAAAGAAAGCCGCTTCCACACACGTCATCATCCTCACTGGAGCTGGGAAGTCGTTCTCGGCGGGTGGTCATCTCGCCATGCTCGATAGGAAACGCGCGTTGACCCCGGAGGAAAATCAGAGGGGAATGCGGGCATTTTACGACTCTTTCCTTTCGATCCTGACTCTCAACGCGCCGATAATAGCGGCTCTTCAGGGCGCCGCTGTCGGAGCGGGGCTGTGCCTGGCTTGCGCGGCGGATATTCGCATCGCCTCGGATGATGCCAAGCTTGGCTTCACATTCCTAAAACTTGGCCTGCACCCCGGTATGGGCGGAACCTTTCTGGTGCCAAGAGTAGTAGGGCAAACTGTAGCAACGGAGTTACTCCTTACAGGCCGGGTAATTTCGGCCCAAGAGGCTCTCACCATCGGTCTCGTATCGAGGCTTTCTTCGAGAGAGAAATTGCTTGATGACGCCCGCTCCATAGCGCGCGAGATCCTCTCGTGCGGCCCAGTCGCACGCGCGCAGCTCTTAGAGACGATGCGACGAGATCTCGCCGGCCTTCCTGCGGCGCTTGAACGAGAGGCCCAGTGTCAGGGGGTAAATTACGCTAGCGCTGAGTTCGCCGAGGGGCTTGCTGCCATTCGGGAGAAGAGAGCTCCCTCGTTCGCTAAGGGCCAGTAGCAGCGACTTTCCCTGTTTGTTTCAGTCGCCGTAGGCATTCAAGGGTCCTAATAGCTTTTATTCAAAATTTTTCTTATCGCCCACTCGGGGCTCAGGCGGCACGTCGGTAAGCCAGTGGTCCATAACCCTGCTAGGGATGATTTTTATAGGTGGGATTGGACTATGGGATGCCCTCAAGCGCCTCGCGAGGTTGAGGCTACAAAAATCGGGTCACGTGTTGCCGCTGTAATCGTGGCTCTCCCCCTAGCATTGGTGATCGTTGGCTTAGCGCCATGGCTGGTAGGCGACGCGCTCGCGCAGACAGGAGGTGGGCCAGTAGATGGATTTCAAACTCCCGATTGTCCCCCTGAGACTAAAAACGGCCCACCAAAAAATTGCGCTGATGTACGAAGAATGGCCTATGCGCTGGCTACCAAAAAGAAGGGATACGCTGATGTGTCGGGGAAAAAAGGCGTGCCAGACACTATGGAGCGCCCCTATGAAAGAAATCGAAACGACTGTACCACTGGCAACGCCCAAGCGGCATGTATGTTCAATGATGAGTGTACGGCTGAGTATGGACAGTTATTGGGCTTACGTTCGGACTCGGCGTGCCACGCGACGGTAATGTACCAGGGAAAAGATGGGACAAAATTCGAGTGTGACTTTACCCCTCAGAGTTCTGGAATTTTCATCATGAACAATAGGGACACCCAAGTAGGGGAAGCATTTCCGGATGCTGGTGAATCCGTGGATCCCGCCTACGACTGCGTGATGAATGGCGCTAACACACGAGCACTCAATCCATTCGGCGGAGGTGGTGGTGGTGGGATGATGGATACCATGATGCAGTTGATGTTGCTTAAGTTGCTGCAGGATATGTTTAATCAACAACAAAATCCGGCGGCTCCTCCGGGTGTGAGCCCCGGGCCCACGATCGCTCCGCCAATCAACACCCCTACCCCGACGGCAACGATTACTCCCGCCGCGACTGCAACACAGACTGCCTGCGCTACGCCTAGCACGCACGTCGCTACTCTGGATGCGTTGGTGTTGCCCACGCAAGCACCAATAGCGAAAGAGTTCTCTCGATCACCGGGTCAGGACTTTGGCCTGGTTGGCGCGGACGTTGATGTATTGAAACGAGCGGATCCCGCTCTTAATCCCCCACCCTCAAACCCGGACCGAATCTCTGAGGTTCTTGATGAGGGAATTGGGTACGTCTGTGGTCTATCATAAGGCAAGGAGTGTACTATGAATATGACACGGGGCATGATTTTCAATATTCACGGAACATTCAAGGTAGAGCCGCTAAGCCTTGCACGTGATCGTCTCGATATGCTGGGGCTGTTGTTTGGCCCACACCGACGAGATGAAGAACTGCGTGCGTTACATCGGTGTATAGGGGAGGATCTTTAAATTTATGAAACCTCGCTTTCTATTAAAGAGTGATCGGCCTCCACACAATTCTCGTGGCTTCACATATCTGGTGCTCACTGTGGCAACCCTACTCTCCGTCTACTTTTGCGAATATGCGATAGCAGAAGCACAACCCGAAAAAGTAAAGAAAACGAGTGCGGGGATCGTCGAGCTCTATTGCCAAAACAATGGTAAATTAGCGCAATGCGCCGGTCAGATGGCGAGCGATTGCTCGAATATTGTAAAGCCGATCGTGGATCGGTGTTTGTCGTCGGTGAGTCCTGGAGAGGGCGCCGCGCTGGCTGACGAATTTGAGAGATGTTTTTGGAGAGACTTTACCTCAAAATACGGCAAGGACTACGACTACTCCCCTGAATGCTTTCATTCAACCAACAAGGATGCGAAGCCTCTTCAGCCGGTACCGCCTGAGTTACAGGGCCTCATGAAACCCCTTCATCCTGCGACGAACGAATAAAGTTTGTAGCGGGTCCATCGCAGACAGGCGCAGCAGAGGGGTGTTTTTGGTATGCGCTCTAGGTTTACCTAGCTCGCATTTTCATGAAAAATGCGGGCCAGCTCGAAGAGCCCACACAACACCGACCGCGACCACAACGGTATGCGCGATGGAGAACCACAGCCCCTCAAAGTTGTTAGTCTGTAGCGCCGTCTGAACAAGCCGCGCCGTGATCACAGCGGTGATTATCGCGGCGATCACAATTAATTTTTGTAGCGGGACCGACGGGATGCTTTCCATGGTGATATCGCGTTTTCTAAAAGTCTGTAGCGAGATCCTGGCTTGTGGAAAACGCTATCGATTCGCGGATGTGAATCAAAATATTAACCTTGAGTGATGTATGGCGAAAGCCTCTCCAGTTTCACTGGCACGGACGTTCGCAAATCACTATGGCCTGATCTGGTGTGGCACGGTAGCACATTGCTCTCCCGACAGCGCCTCGCTTCTAGGTGATAATCTTTCATGTGGTAATCATGACGCGCAGTGGGACGAGGTAAAAAAAGAGCGGCCACATGGCCGCTCTTTTGTGGGGCTGTACTACCTCGCTATGCTACTAACGCAACAGCGTCAATCGCTCTTGAATCGCGTCAGGATTTCCCTCGTACTGACGAAGGCTCTCTTGAAGCGAGATCGGATCGAGATCGAGATGGAGAGCCACCCACGCGAAGCTAAACGGTCGCTTCGGGGTTAGTTTTCCAAAGAGCCACTGCCGTGCGCTACGAACAACATGGCGCTCACAGTGTGCGGTGCCGAACGCGTCACAGATCGCTCGAGCAAGTACTGCCGCTAGGAGATTTCGTTCAGGCTTTACGGGGGATGCTGCTTCGGTCTCGTCCTCGGGCAAAAACTTGTTGGCAGAATTGCTCATAGTCTCTGTCTAACTCCTATTAATTACGACTATTTATGGGAAGTAAAGAAAGGTGCTTCTTTGAACTGATGGTGGATTAAGTGAGATACGAGACGAAACCTTGGGTAACCTGAAACCTTCAACGCCTACCATGAACCGATGGCCTCTTCTGGTTGCAGAGCTCTTGCTCTTGCAGTTAAGTCTCTGGAATGCGGTTAGCATGTATGACGCTTTCCTCACCCCTTAAACGCTGCAAGTAGCTGGGCTCGTTCGCAAATCTTGAGGCTGGAGGGTACATGGGTTGTAAGATGGCGTCAATAGTATTTTTAAGTTACTTTAAGTAAGACGGCGTTCTAAAAGCGGCGTTGTTGGAGGTCTCTGGTTTGACATTTCAAACCTCGAACGGTAGCATCCCGGCCTCTTAAAGTGTGAGGAGTTTTCATGAATTCTGCTGTAGGTAAGAAGAAACTTTTTATTAGCAACCTCGATTTCGAAGTCACGAGCGATCAGCTTCGTGGGCTATTTGAGGAGGTAGGTCCGTCGGTAAGCGTTGTCGTCGCTTCCGATCGTGAGACAAAGCGCTCAAAGGGTTTCGCGTTCGTTGAGATGGAGCGCGAGGAAGACGCTAAGAAAGCTATCGAGACCTTGAACAATCGTACCGTCAACGGCCGCCCGATGAAGGTGTGCGAGGATCGTGGTAAGAACGCTGGCCCATCAGCGCCAGCAGGCGAGGGCCAAGAGGGTGGTCGGAAGTTTGAGCCGCTCCCATCGATTCAGAGAATGCAGCTCTTCAAGCGTCGTAAGAAGTTGGACCCCTTCACAGAGGATCCAACCAAGACGATCGATTACAAGGACGTCGCGATGCTGTCGAAGTTTGTCAGTGAGCGTGGTCGCATCCTTTCGCGTCGTTTAACGGGCCTCACAGCCTATAATCAACGCAAGGTGTCAAAGGCGATTAAGCGCGCGCAGAGCCTTGGATTGATGGCGTACACGTCGATTCAGAGCAACAAGTAGTTCGTTAGCTTCTTCGAAGAGACGACGTAAAAAGCCGACCCACGAGGTCGGCTTTTTTGTGCCAAGAATCCTCTTCGAATTCTGTTCGGCTACGGAAAAAGATTAGCGCAGCGCCTGACGAGTTACGTAGCTGTGATAAAGCCCCTCATGAGCCACGAGCTGGTCGTGAGAGCCCTGCTCAAAAACGCGCCCTTCGTTAAGAACATAAATCGTATCAGCGCTTCGCACGGTGGCGAGGCGGTGCGAGATAACGAGCAGGGACGCCGTTGGAATATGGCGCCGGATGGTTTCCATAACCTGCGCCTCTGTATGGCTGTCGAGGCCAGAGGTCGCTTCATCAAGAATCAGGAGCGAGGGCCTTCGGAGTAACGCACGCGCGATAGCTATTCGCTGACGCTGGCCACCACTTACCAAAGCACCATGCTCTCCTAACACAGTGTCGATTCCATGCTCCATAGGCTCAATAAAATCGAGGAATTCCCACGCCTGGACGGTTTTGAGAACTTCATCGCGTAGCAGTGTGTTGTTACCGAGGGTAAGGTTATCGAAGAGTGAGAATCCAAACAGCTCAGGCTCTTGAGGAACCCACGCGATAGAGGCGCGTAGCTCCCCCTCAGATACCTCGTGCAATGGGCGACCGTTGAACCGAATCTCTCCTGATGTTGGCGTGTAGAGCTTCAGTAACAGTTGCGCGATCGTACTCTTGCCTGACCCGGATGGCCCGATAAGAGCCGTGACGCTGCCCGGTCGCAGATCAGCGCAGAAATCCTCTAGCACGACGTTGTCTGCCCTATCCGGATACGAAAAATGAACGTGCTTCAACTCCACCGTAACTGGTGCGCCCCCTACCCTTAGGCTCCCAACAGCATCCTGGCTTTCGTTTAATGCTGACGACTCGATAAGTTCAAACACTCGCTCAACTCCACCCAGCCCCTGCATCAGCTCCGAGTATGCCCCAACCAGGAAGGAGAATGAGACCGCCACTATCGCGCCATACAGAATAAAGGCGGCAAGCTCATTGAGCGGTAAGGACTCGGCGAACACGAGGTGGAGACCGAACCACAGCACCACCAACAGGAGCAGATTCAGGAGTAGACTCGCGCCGGAGGAGAAGCGGGCACTGATACCGACTCGCTCCCGTCCCGCTTGGAGTACGAGCATGTTTGCGTCTCGATAACGACGAGTCACATCGCCGCTCGCTCCCAGGGAGCGGATAATCTTGGCCCCTGAAAAACACTCCGCGGCAAAAGACGTGAGGTGCGCGAGATTGGTCTGATAGCGACGCGAGGCTGCTTTTAGGCTCCGTATAAACCCGGCTGAAACCCCAACCATTATTAAAACACTCATAACGAGCGCCAGCGTGAGTTGCCATGACATCCAAGCCATCAAAACAACACCGCATACGACCTGGAATCCGTATCGAATGATGACTGAGAGCTTTATCGCGACAGCATCTTGGACGAGCGCCGCGTCAGAACTGATGCGGGTTGATAGCTCCCCCGAGCGATTGCGATCGAAAAAAGTCACATCTTTGGAGAGCAATGCCTCAAAGAGTTCTCGTCGGAGGTCCGAATAAACAGCCTGTCCGATCCAGCCAAAGAGGTACGACCGCAGGTAAAACGCTACTCCCTGCACTACAAAGAGCAGTCCAAGCCCTGCCATCAAAACCGGTAGCTGCGCGCTCAAGGTATCACGATGGGCCGGATCTAACGCTCTTCTGATCAGCTCCGGGAATACAAGATTGATGGCGCTTCCGATCATAAGCGCCAAGAGCGCGAGCGAGAAACGGCCACGATATGGAAGAGCCAGTTTGATCAGCCTGATAAGCGATGCGGTAACGGGTGGCTTGGAACCTTGAGAGGATTGAGGGAGATTCGCGCGGCGCATCACTGGCTCATTTAAAAATATCATTGGGCGCACGAGCAGGAGGGTCGCTACGAGCAGCCATGGAACACTACCCTACTCTCGCGGCGGCCAGAAGGCCGTGTCGCGGACAGGCACCTTGTTATAACCCCTCACCCCACGTTTTCTGGCCTATGGCTTCGAAAACACATAAAAACATCTCACCCTTGGTTTCTGGGGGTCTCGATGTTAGGTGACAAAACTGTGTAGACGAGGTACTAGCAGAGCTAGCAAGGTAGTAAAGACATGATTTCATATCTCCCCACCATGCTAGACTTGACGATACCCCAAGGCTTTCGCCCAGGTCAAAACGTCATCATGGGGGCATAGGATCGCGCGCGTGGTAACGGAAGAAAAACTCCGAGAGACAGTTGAACGGATCTGCACCATCCCACTAGTCCGAGATTGCCTGGCTCTCCTAAAGAAGAAGTTGCCACACAATCTTTCGTATCACTCATACGCTCACACCACGGAGGTACTCCAGGACGCGCTGTTGTTTGGTTTAGTCGATGCTCTCTCGCCACGAAACCTGGAACTTTTAGCTATCGCGGCGGTTATGCATGATATGGGGTTCATTCAGACGCCCCAAGCCAACGAGCCGATCGCGGCCAAGCACGCCCGCGGGGAGATGTTGAAGGCGGGAGGATACAGCGATCAAGAGATCAAGCTTGTCGAGCAGATGATCCTGGATACAGCGCTCGTTAAAAAGGATGGCGAGATAAAGCAGATTCCACATACTGAGCTGTCAAAGTATCTACTCGATGCGGATCTCGGCAATTTCGGTCGCGATGACTTCTTGAAGAAGAGCGAATTAATGCGTGCTGAGGTGGGACAAGACGAGGCCTCTTTCAGAGCCCAAACCCTTCAACTTCTCACCTCACATGAATGGTACACTCCTGCCGCCAAGATGCTGCGACAAGCGACAAAAGACGCGAATCTTGCCACATTACGGGCACGGGTAGCAGCCAGCGGTTCGTAGAAACCGCGCAGTAGAATCGGAATTGGCGCGGCATCACGATGATGCCCGTTGGAGGGCGGCCGGGTATAACGTATACCAGAAATGTTGATCGCAATTCGCGGCATCTCGGCGCC
>JAFMIS010000093.1 GCA_017853915.1 bacterium | reverse complement strand
GATTTCCTACATCCTTGACGAAGCTAAATGTTCGGGAGGGGGCGATCTCCTTTCGATACGAGTCCGGGTCCGAAAGCGTGAAGCTAAAATGTTGCTCTCCAACTGGTTCTGGATAGCGCAGGGTATATTCAACTGAGAAATGATCCGCGGGTTCTACAGAGATCCACTCCTTTCCGTTGCCCACATGGAGCTTTTCAGAGATCTCGATCTCATACCACTCCCCGTCCTGCTCAGAGAGGCCCACATCGTCGAATAATCGGCAGAACTCCAACGCCGAGCCATCCATAACTGGGACTTCGCCGTTGCATTTAATTAGTAAGTTGGAGATACCGTAAGCGCATAGAGCCGACATGAGGTGCTCTATGGTTCCAGCCTGAGTCTGGCCGAGTCGAACTGTCGTGGCAAATCCCGTGGATTCCACAAAATCAACGTGGGCCGGTACAATCGGGGTATCCGATACGCTTGCAAAATGAATCCCTGAGTTCGCTGGGAGTGGCTCAAGAATGAGACCGCTCTTTCTGCCGGAATGCAGTCCCTGGCCATACAAAATAGCGGCATGCGAAATGGTCTTTTGTCGAAGTGCCTTACCTCTTCGAGTCTGCTCGCGGAAAACAATTGGGTTGATGGCGGCGGATTTTCTGATTGAGCCAATCGGCGACGCTTCAACCGGTTCCCACGTTGCGCTACGGGTTTCGCGGCTTTGCTCACCTCTCTGTAGGATAGATTGAACGATCCGAAGAGTGTTTGTAAGATCGAGCGGTTTTTCCAGAAAGTCGATCGCTCCTAAACGCGTCGCGGTCAGAGCAGTCGAAATAGTCGCATGTCCGCTAATCATGACCACAGGGGTCTCTGGGCTAATCTCCTTAATCCTCTTAAGCGTCTCAATCCCATCCATGCCTGGCATCCAGATATCCAGAAGCACCAATGCCGGCCGGTGTTCGCTCAATTGTCGAATGGCACTTTCCCCGTCTTCGGCCGTGATTGAAGCGATCCCCTCATCTCGGAGGATCCCCTCAAGGGAGCGTCGTATGCTCGCCTCATCATCAACGATGAGCACCATCTGGCTGTTGAGTGGAGAGGTGACCGATTGAGATGTGCTGGCGGTTTGCATGTACAAAAATCTTCTTAGTGGAAGGCAACTATCCGAACCGATGGACCGTAAGCGAGTAGTAAGAGCTTGAAACTATGGGAATTGTACTCATCTATCGAATCTAACGCAAACCCAAGAGCCGGAAAAAGCATGTAAGGCATTGAATTTACATGGGTGCCGAGCCCACCAGTGGAGGTGTTTTTAGAGAGCGTCTTGAGGCCTCCAGAGTTGTCACTCGCCGGGATTCTTCCAGTCAAACTACCGATATCTCTCGGATAACGTCCGAGATGATCGCTCCAGTCGCGATAGGCCTGCCAAAAAGCCCTCACCGTTTCCAAAGATTGGTCGATTCTAACAGTGGCGGCGATGAACCGGCGAGTTACCTCAAGTCATCGTAAAAATTTGATATGTTTAAAAAATTGCTGAACCTAGGTTTTAAGAAAGAGGAGCAAGCCGAAACGCGGCTGGCCGAAGGGGTTCGGCAGAGCATACTCATTTCGTTGGGTCTTAAGTCTGTGCCCATTATGCCTGGCGCCGCCCATCAAGCCTTCAAGTTGGCGACTAATCCCAATGCCGAGGCGCGTGATTACATCGACGTGCTGGAGGTTGATGAGGGGCTCTCCGCTCGTGTGCTTAAGATCGCGAACTCTGTCTTTTACGATCGAGGTGGTGGCAGTCGCACGCTTGTGGAGGCCGTGAACGTAGTAGGAACCTCTGAGCTAAAAAATCTACTTAACGCCACGGCTCTGGCAAATCTTTTTCCTATCCGACATCCCTTACGTGCTCAATTCTGGACTCACAATATAGCGACCGCGCTCACTGCTCGAGCCATATCGCGTGTTCTTTTTCCCGGAAAAACAGACCAAGCTTTTCTTGCGGGGTTGATGCACGATGTTGGCAAGCTCCTGATGCTTCAGCAGCACCTTGATAATTACGAACGGGTGCTTCGGAAAGGGCTAGCTGAGGGCATTGAGAGTCCGGCCGCTGAGGTGCGAGTTTATCCATTCGATCATACTCATGTTGGTCAGATGTTAGCTGAGCGGTGGCACTTCTCGTCAGAGCTTTATGATGTGATCGGAAATCACCACAAGCCATGGACAGAGATCCCACGTGGGTCGCTCACGGGATTGGTGAAAGTAAGTGACATAATCGTTCACGCGACAGGTGTTGGTGAAGGACGAGATTCTAGCTTGTATCGAAAAATATACGCACCTCTGCTGGAGCAAGCATGGGAGTTCCTTGAAGTTCCAGCAAAGGAACAAAAGCGACTTCTCGGGGACGCCTCCAAAGAATTTGACGCTGAGTACCAGATGTACGAGTCGTGGGGGCGCGCGTGATAGGACCGGCATCCCTGCTTCTCGTTTTCATAATCGGCGCCTGGAGCGCTGGTTACCTGATGCTCAGGCTTACGCGGCATACGGTAGGAATGCCGATTGCGGAGCAGGGTATTCCGGGGAAGCGGCCCTGGTATATATGGGCCTTTCCCTATCGACGCGCGTGGTGCGACACCCTGAGCGACATAGAGCGGATTAAACAATCAGAATTTGATCACAAGACACGTTACAAAATCGTGACTGATAACGTCGCGGCGGCAGTCATACTTCACCAGCCGGACGGGACCATTCTGTGGTGCAGCCCCTACACAGAGGTGTTGACGGGATTCGCTGTTTCCGAAGTATACGATCAACGGGGTCGATTTCTAAAGGAGCATGTCCATGAGGAGGACCGAGAGGTGCTTGAAAAATCACTCGCGATTGTGGCGACTGGTGAGCCCTTCCAGTGCCGCTACCGATTCTATCATCGATCAGGGATCACTCTGTGGCTTGAGACACGAACGGTTCCAGTTTTTGATCATGTGGCGGACGAATATGTCGCTCTATCGGTCACACTGGATGTCACCGCGGCTGTTCTCAGCCAAATAAAGATTGAGGAGCGCAATAGGGACTTAAACGAGTTTACCTACATGATCTCGCATGATCTCAAGGCGCCCATCGTGACGATGCGGGGCATGCTCGAGGTTCTAAATGACGAGCAGAAACGTTTGAGCGCTGGTGGAATGGAGGCCCCACTTGGTTTTATGTCTAAAGCGATTCACCGTCTCGAGCAGTTGGTGGAGGGAGTGCTTGAACTAGCGAGGGTCTCGGCGGCGGAGAAGGCCCTTGAGCCAGTTAGTCTTGAGGATACGGTGAGGGAAGTAGTCGAGGATTTTCAGCTAGAAATAAGCCGCGCGCATGCCACTGTTACGACTGTCTCGGAGTTGCCGTGGGTGCTTGGTAACAAGACACAGCTCTATCAGATTGTGAGTAACGTGGTAGCTAACGCGATTAAATACCGAAACCCTGAGCGGCCGCTTGTGATCGCGATTGAGCCAACTGAGACCGTTTCTAGACGACGAGCGTCCTTCGCGATTCGTGATAACGGCAGGGGTATTGCGCCTGACAAGATCGCCCGAATATTCGAGCCATTTAATCGGGCGGGTGAGGATGCGATCGAGGGGTCAGGAGTGGGGCTCGCGTGTGTGAAGCGAATTGTTGAGAAGATCGGAGGCTCCATCTCGGTCAATAGCGCCCCCGATTCAGGGAGCATCTTCACCATAGAGCTGCGCCGCGCACCTGATAGGTAAGCACGACGTATGTAATGGCCAGCTAGAAGAGGACTTGCTCAGCCCCTCTTTCTCCGCAATCTCTGGTAGAGCGAGCCCGGTACAAGGAACGTAAATTCGTAGCGCCCGAGAGAGATGATGTCGCCATCATGAAGTTCTTGGGGAGTAGGGGTAACGTCGATACCATTCACCTTAGTGCCATTCTGGGAGTTGAGGTCGCTAATAGCGTACGCGCCGCTCTCCCCGAGAGAGATGCGGGCGTGGAGCCGTGAGATAGCAAAATCGACGATCCGGATGTCGTTGTTGGTTCCTCGCCCGATGTTGAAGTAGCAAAAGCTAGAGGACGTGTGGAGCGCGCGCTCCTTGCTCAAAACGAAGATCGCGTGTTCGAGCGAGATATTGGAGATAAGAGCCGCGATCTCGGCTGGCTTAAAGAGAAACGTTTTATTGCTGCGAGCGTCCAGCTCCCGGGTCATTGGGGATACTATGTCACCCTCTCGTATCGCGGAACCCACAAGGCACGCGCAGTGAACGATATCGATGAAACGCTCTTGTGATGAGGTGGCGGCCAGTTCGGTCAGCGCGGCGCTGCACGCTTTCCCTGGTGTGCGCAGGATATCCTCAAGCGACTCGGCCGCTACAGTTTTGGGGGTGTTGTCTCGATGAAGGAGTGAGCGTAGCCACGTAAACATAGAACTAGAGCCCCTCGCTACGAAGCTATGTTCCCCCAGTTCTAGTAAACCGCCCCCGACTAAGCAAGCACGAAAAAGGGGCCCGAGGCCCCTTCATCGTTACTTGAGAGTGTCGAGCTAGCAGAAGTTTTCCGACTCGTCCTCAGTCAGATCTTGTTCAGGCTCAACTACCGCGGCGAGGATTGCTTTGGCGTCATCTCGAATCATAGCTGAGAGGCCATTGATGAGAGTTACGTTTCTGTTCACCTCATCCCAATTCTTTCGAGAGATAGCTTCGCACAGTGTCACGGCTAGTGAGCGCTGTTTCGCTAAAATAGTATCGTACGATTCGAGTCTTCGAATGACTGTGTCTGGAACCGATGAGCGGCTCTTAAATGTACTACGCGCTTTTGTAATAGCCGTCTCAAGCTCACTGAATGACGCAAATAAACGCTCGATGATGTTGGATTCCATGTATCTCTCCTTAACTTTAGCAGCTTCATGTTCTCAAGAAGCCGTATGCTCGCCCGATATCCTCGCTCGAACCTACACAGAAGTTATTGCGAGTTTTGGTTACCGTGTAGCATTAAGTTTTGTCTGTTTTCACACCACCTTCGCGGGATTCTATCTGAGGAGTGGCCGGGGTCACCAGCCTCTAATCGATAGCGCCCCGCCTCGGTCATAGCTTTAGCGCTCACAATCATCGTAGATAATCAGAGTTCTAACTCCATGTAAGCCGCGCATTTCTCAAGGGATATGGGGTCCCTTTCGTCTCGCGAAGCTTAGTGTGGGCCTCGGGTTTTGATAGCTCCTTTGCAAGGCGGTGGCCAACTTATAAGCCCCTCATTTTACGGGCTATTTCCCTCTCTGTGGTGGTGCCCACCCAGAGGCGCACGTATAATAGAGGGGTTATCAGTGCTCGAAGATCAGACGGGTGTTCAGGTGTGCGACAGGCGATGAAAGACTCTCTTCAGAGGCGGAACAATAATCACAAAAGGGGGTCTCAGTGGGAGAGATCCGTTGCCTTCTACGATGGAGATACTTTCTTTGATGCCTTGGAATCTGAGATCCAACACGCGCGCCGCTCGATACTGATGGAGACTTATATATTCGCGTCGGACCGCCTCGGCGATCGTATCCTGCACGCGCTCCATGAGGCGGTCCTGCGAGGTGTTGAGGTGCGCGTCATTATCGATGGGCTCGGTTCGTATTCGTGGTCCACGGGAATTCGTCGACGCGCTGAGGAGCTGGGTATCAAGATTAAGATATTCCATCAGGTTCCCTGGCTAGGTTGGTGGTCCCCTCCGGCCACTCGAAGGCGCTGGTATTCATGGGGACGAGCGTTTCAGCGCGTCAATCGCAGAAATCATCGAAAGGTATGTGTCATTGATGAGCGACTGGCCTTCGTTGGAAGTATGAATATCATTGAATACCACGTGGCGAGATACGTGGGCCCACCTGCTTGGAGGGATACCGGAGTCCGCGTCGAGGGGCGCGAGGTCTCTATCCTTGTTGATAGTTTTAACGCCTTATGGGGTGGTGGCAAACGCGGGATCCGTCTATTTCGACGTCGACGAAAAGTCGCCTCTGGGGAGCAGGTGTTTCTTAATCTGCATCGCCACCAGCGCCGAGAGAACTATTTAAATCTTTTGGTGCGAATGCTCGGCGCTAAGGATCGAATCTGGATTGAGAACGCCTATTTTGTGCCTGACTCGTCCTTGATCCGAGTTCTGCGAGTGGCCGCTGAATCTGGAGTGGATGTCCGAATTATAGTGCCCGCATTTTCTGACGTTGTGTTCATACCTTGGGTAGCGTCCGCTTTCCATCTCGGGTTATTACGGGCGGGGGCGCGAGTTTTTGAGTATACTAAGAGTGTATTGCACGCGAAGAGCATGATTATTGATGGCTGGGGGCTTGTGGGCTCAAGCAACTTGAATCACCGTAGTCTCTTGCATGATCTTGAGGCAGATGTAGCGCTCACGGACCCGGAGGTCTGCCGATCGCTACAAGACCAGTTTGTGAGGGACTGCGCTTCAAGCCAGGAGGTGACGCTCGATACTTGGAATCAACGCTCGATTGTTGAGCGATGTATCGGGTGGGTATTATTGGCGGTCAGACGCGTCTTGTAATGAAAAGTATGACCACACCAGTGAGTTTAAGGGTTCTCTCGTATAATATTCACAAGGGTTTTGGCTTAGGGAATACGTCTTTTGTTCTTCCCTCCATTCGAGAGGCTATTACAAGCCTGCATCCGGATATTGTGTTTTTGCAGGAGGTGCTCGGTCAACACGATAAGCACGCGAACCGCATCGATGAGTGGCCGGATCTCCCGCAGTCACACTTTTTGGCGCGCGATGTCTGGCCACATGTAGCGTACGGCACAACGTCGGTCTTCGATCATGGGCATCAGGGAAACGCGATTCTGAGTAAACATCCGATCGTGAGCTTTGAAAATATTGATATCTCAACAAACGCCTTTGAGTCGAGAAGTTTGCTCCACGCTGTAGTGCAAGTTCCCGGGATTCGACTGCCGGTGCACTGCGTGTGCGTGCATCTCAATCTCCTGCGTCGCGGGCGTGAGGTTCAGCTCAAGCGAATCTGCGGTCGTGTCACTGATAGTGTTGGACGCTCAGAGCCTCTTATCGTAGCGGGTGATTTTAACGACTGGCAGCAAAAAGCTTCCCATGTTTTGGGTCGTGAGTTGGGTATCAAAGAGGTGTTTTTGGATCTAAACGGAGCGCATGCAGCGACGTTTCCGATGAAGTTCCCCATTTTACGGCTGGATCGAGTGTATGCTCGTGGATTGGCGATGACCGGGGGGCGGGCATTGGTTGGCAGGCCGTGGAGTGAGCTGTCCGATCACGTTCCTCTCTATGCCGAGCTGGTTGAGAGCGAGTAGCGAGGTATTTGTTTGACCCGTCCACGTGGTCCCGATATTGTTCCCGCTTTAGGGCGGTGTTCTTTCCCATGTGTGCTGGTGAGTAGAGTAATAGCTCGGTCGACGATGTGAAGCGAAAAGCTTGACGCCGTCGACACGAGTCGGACGGAGAGGTTTTTCTTTTCACCTGGAGGTTCTATGAGCACGTTGTCCACGGGACTGTACGTATTGGCTGTGATGATTCCGTATGTAGCGCCGGCTGGAGTCGCGGACGATCCCGCTCTTAAAGGAGCGGTGCGCGAGCTTCAGCGTGGGTACTATCATTTTGGAAGAGATCTGATCGAGGCCTCAGAGGCCGAGATTCATGATCCAACTCGCTTCTTTTCGATTATGCGAGAGCGAGCCCGAGATCAGAGATCCTTGTGCTTGATTCTTCTTTCTCTTGCGAATGAGAAGAGCACAAAGGACTCGCTGCAGGCGAGCATGCGGGAGTTGGAGCGAATTGAGCGGGGGCTTAAGGATATCGATCGACGCGAGAACTATGGCGAGCTATCGCTGAGTCTTGGCCGGTCGGTTCTTGAATCTACGCCGTTTAGGGAGTTTCTTAAGGCCTCTGGCGCTGGGAGTATTCCCGCGGTAATTGAGGGCGTCACGCAGGGGCAGTGAAAAACACGTTGTGGTATCTCCTCTTTATTTACGGGGAGGACTTTCAATGACGTAACGCTGAACGTGTGGATACCTTTGGCCGTTAAAGGTTTGTAAAGGTTCGACTCGTGTCAGCGTTAGAATGGCGCTCGGTAGGAGCCATTTAGCAACGCGAGCGGGCAGCTCGTTGCCTGAAATTCTCTTCAGCCTCTTGGTACATACCAGCGTGCCCGATGACCCGTTCGTTCGACTTGGGCTTGCGGATGCGAAGACTTTTTTCGCCGTTTGCGAATTCCTTTGCAAGCTTGAGCGCGTCATCGGTGTAGAGAGAGACATTCTTGCCATCGGCCTGCATCCGCTTGCCGTTGAGGTATACATTAACAACCCCCGGGCGACGGCAATCGAATTCAAGTCTTGTCTGTCCACCACTGCTGTTTTTGCGGGTAATGACTATCCTATCTTCGCCAAGGTCGCCGCCGCAGAAAACGTGAGGGCGGGCGGATCCGGAGATGCCTTGAATTTGAGTTTTAAGAAACTCAAAAGAGAAAACCTTGCCCACTTTTTCTTTGGGTACAGAGGCGTATTCGAGAACTTTGGGCAACGTTTGACCATTTTCAACAGTGAATGATCTGCCCGCGTACAGATTCCAGATATCTGCAATTAGTGGTTGAATCTGACGGGAGAAGAAATCTTTAATTGTCGAGGTGAAGGCCGATACTACTCGCTCTGTCGGCTGGC
>JAFMIS010000092.1 GCA_017853915.1 bacterium | reverse complement strand
AGGCTCGCACTCATCTGCCGGTCTTTATCGATCCATCGCATGCGGCGGGAACGAGAGACCTTGTTCCGCCACTAGCGCTCGCGGCCAAAGCAGTTGGAGCGGACGGAATCATAGTGGAGTTCCATCCTGATCCGGAAAAAGCACTCAGCGATGGACCACAGGCGCTGCGATTCGCTCAATTTGAGAAGTTAATGGCCGATCTGCGACGAATCGAGGTGTAGAGCATGAAATCACTAGCAGTCAATGTAGCCCGCGTGGAGTCTCGATCACCTGTGTGGGTTGGGCGTGGATTAGTGGCAAACGCTGCGTCACTCGCTGAGATTCAAAACTACTCTCGGGTCGTTGTTATAAGCGACATGGGCGCGAGACAGGTCACGGACTCGCTGCAAGCGGCGCTCAAGCTTTCGGAACAAAATATTCTTTTTATTGAGGGCGGTGAATCGTGCAAACAGATTCAGGCCTTGGAACGATTGTGGAACTTCTTTGTCAAAAACCGACTCGACCGAAAGGCCCTGGTCTTCGCGGTTGGTGGGGGAGCTGTAAGCGATCTCGTCGGATTCGCGGCGGCCACATATATGCGCGGGATAGCCTACATCCCGATTCCAACCACCCTCCTGGCTCAAGTCGACGCGAGCATCGGGGGTAAATCTGGGATCAACTTTGGTGGAGCGAAAAATATCCTAGGCGCTATTCGCCAACCCGTGGGGATTATCGTGGATGTTAACACGTTAGCGTCGCTCTCATCACGGGATCTCCGCTCCGGATTCGCTGAGATCATAAAGCACGGGCTCATAGCTGACCGCCCATACTTTGAACTCGTCACTTCGCGGGCGTTCTCCGAATGGAATGCCGAGGAGCTAGTCGAGATAATCTTTCGGTCCTGCGAAATTAAACGCGATGTCGTGGAGGCTGATGAATCAGAGCAAGGTATGCGCAAGACCCTCAATTTTGGCCATACCCTCGGACACGCGATTGAAGCCTTGGCTTTGATCGATGGAGTCCCCCTCACGCACGGAGAAGCCATCTCGATAGGCATGCGAGCCGCGTCATACCTTTCATATCGAATGGGTATGCTCCCGGCGCAGGAGCTCTCAGCTATCATCGCGGGCATTTCTAAGGTTGGGCTCCCGACCAGACTCCCCACACACATGGAGGAATCGAAGCTGCTTGAACTGATGAGTCACGACAAGAAGAATGTCGCGGGCACGACCCGCTGGACGCTCTTACAGGGTATCGGCCACGCCGTTTTTGACCAGCAGGTGGAGTCACCCTTGATACGAGACGCGATCGCTGAAATTCAAGCTTAGGAGGGTCGCTGGTATGGTCATTTCGACAGGACCAAGAACACTACCTCTCAAAGATCTTTCAAACGCAAGAAAAATCACTATGGATACAATTGCTCTTACCCCCCCCGCGACATCCCTGGACGCCACAGTTTCGGTTCCCGGCTCCAAGAGCTACACTAACCGAGCTCTCCTGATGGCGGCGCTGGCAACTGGAGTGAGTCGCCTTAGCTCCGTCTCTCTCAGTAAAGATAGCGAGGCTCTTATCGACGCTCTCAAGACCCTCGGCGTCGCGATTCACACCCCCGACCCCACAACCCTGATCGTGGAGGGGTGTGGTGGCATTCTTCGACCATACGTCGGTACGATCGATGTCGGACCAGCGGGCACTACTATGCGTTTTCTTGCTACCCTCTGCGCCGGCATTCCGGGCGCTGATATCACACTCCGTGGATCCGAACGGATGCATGCCCGCCCGATTCGAGACCTCGTGGACGCGCTAGGTCAGGCTGGAGCGCGGATCGACTACCTCGGTAACGAGGGGTGTCCTCCTCTGCGCATCCACTCTCAGACCCCTCTACAGGGTGGAGAGATCTCGATCGATGGAACAACCAGTAGTCAGTTCATCTCTTCTCTCTTGCTAAACGCCCCCCTCTTCGCTCAAGGACTTGGAATCTCCGTCCGGGGAACACAGATATCGACCTCGTACCTGGACATGACGATGCAAAGCGTCGCGGATTTTGGCCTTACGGCCACGCACTCTTCATACCAGAGATTCATGGTAAAACCGGGTCAGTCTTACACGGGGCGCGAATATCAGGTCGAGGGAGATGCCTCCGGGGCTTCATATCTGTGGGGCCTCGCGGCGGTGCGGGGAGGAACTGTTACCGTCGAGAATATAAATCCCCATTCCGCGCAAGGAGACATCAAATTTCCTCAGCTTCTTGCCCAAATGGGATGCACCGTCACTCAGGGCGCGCGGTCCATCACAGTTTCCGGTTCGGGCCGATTAAGAGCGATCGACGCGGATATGACCTTAATGCCCGATACCGCCCAAACACTGGCGGTTATCGCGGCGTGCGCCGAGGGTTCAACCACCATTCGGGGATTACAGACCCTACGCATTAAGGAGACCGACCGCATCGCGGCTCTGCACAACGAGTTACTCAAAGTGGGTATATCTAGTGATGTCGGACCCGACTATATAGTTGTACATGGAGGCGCACCTCATAAGGCTTGCATCGCAACCTATGAAGATCATCGCATGGGGATGTCTTTCGCGATCCTCGGAGCAAAAGTGAAGGGTATCGAAATTGAGGAGCCTCGTGTAGTAGATAAATCATTCCCCTCTTTCTGGCAGACGGTGTCAACGATGGGGATACAAGTAGAAAATCGAACGTAATCGCGCCTAACCGAACGAGGTGACTACATGCAACCATTCTTGGAGCTAACGGAACTTCTCTTCGTTCTTATTCCGCTCGTAGTAGTAAGCAAAATCGCCCGAAGACCCGCGGTCAAAATGTCTCAATGGACATTTCAAGTGGTCGTAACATCGGCAAGCGCGCTTTTTTCGATGGGTATAGCTCTGACGCGTCTCACAGCGTCCTGCGCGCCCGCGACCCCTTGCGCGGAGGACCTTGTCGCTATCGCTCGGCAACCTGGGATATTCAAAAGTTGTCAGGTGTGCGCTCACTCCGCGACACCTGGAGTCTTTAGCGTTCTTAATTCGTATCTTGTTGAACTTCAATGTATCTCAGCGGGCCTCTGCCTTCTAGGCAGCATGGCGACCCTTGCCCGATTCGTGTTGTGGGCGCGAAAGCAATTTAACCCCCCGGACTAGTCGATGATCGACTGAAACGAATCCACCACCGGGAAGCCGTGAACCTCTAACCGAGCCCTACTCTCTCCACCTCGAGCGACTAAAACGCACCGAGCAGACAACTCCCTGGCGACCTCAGCGTCATGCGATGAATCACCTATAATAGTGACCTCTGCCCCCGTGACCCCCAAGGTTTTTACGAGATCGAGTCCCTCAGCGACCTTACTGTCTCCGAGAAAATGCGAGATACCTCGCACATACTCAAAAAAATGCCCTACTCCGTGCTGCCTCACTGACTCAGCTAGTATTGATTGGGGAAGAGCAGAGAGAACCATTTGGCGACTACCCCGTCTTTTGAGAGTATTGAGAGCAGTAAGCGCATCGTGGTGCAAGGATATCGTACCAACTCGAGACGTGTATTCCTGATGCCATGCGCGCGCCAATTCCGGGAAGTCATGTTTTGATAAGTCGACCCCAGCATCCTCGTACATGTGCTGGACAGGATGTCGATAGATCTCACGATACCGTTCCAACGACACCGGCGAGTAGCCACGCGCCTCTATCAGAGCATTAAATACATCACACAGAACGGTCGCGTCGTTCACCAACGTCCCATTCCAATCCCAAAAAACTACCTTCATGCAACATTCCTTAGCGGCACACGAACACGGTGATTCTACCACGAGCTCCAATCACTTGAAACGTTAGCCATTTACCGAGCTACATTGAACCGAATCAACTCCCGATATACCATGGTGCCATGAATAAAGTCGTACTTATCGGTTTCATGGGCTCAGGGAAAAGCTCGATTGCGCCACTCTTGGCCGAATCCCTCGGGTACCGTTCGATAGAGATGGACGAGCAGATCATAGAGGCCTCCGGATTCCCAAATATTCCCGCTATTTTCAGCGCCCTTGGGGAACCGGGCTTTCGAGAGCTTGAGGCGCGCGTTGCCCGCTCGCTTCGCGATGCGTCGTCGGTGGTCATTTCAACAGGCGGAGGTGTCATCGGGCGAGCCAGTAATATCGCTGACCTCGCGCACGGCGGTGGAAAGACGGTGTTCTTACACACAAGTTTCCCAGTGCTCCGGGAACGAATTAAGGATATCCATACTCGACCTCTCTTTAAAAATCAGGAACAGGCGCTTGCTTTGTATGAAGAACGACTTCCACTCTATTCCCGCTACGCCGACGTGTCGGTAACAACCGACGGTAAGACCCCAGCGCAGGTACGTGACGCCATCCTCACACAAATTCGAAACGTATCATCAGGGGAGAATTCGTGACTATTCTTGAGGTATCCGGCTCAACAGCGGTATGCTTGGTGATCGGTGACCCGATCGCGCACAGCCTCTCTCCTCGTTTACACAACGCCGCGTATCACGCGACTGGAGTGTCGTATGTCATGGCGGCCGCGCGTGTGCAGGCCCCCGACCTCGCGATAGCTATCCAAGGAGTGCGCGCTTTGGGAATCAAGGGGCTCGCGTGCACTATGCCTCATAAGGTCGCGCTAACAACTCTCGTAGATACCCTCGATCCAGTCGCGCGCGCTATCGGAGCGGTGAACACGGTTGTAAATAATGAGGGATCTCTGACCGGCTATAATACGGATTGGTTGGGAATCCTCCGTCCCTTAGAACAACGCGTAGAGCTACGTGGCAAACGGGTTGCCCTACTCGGGGCTGGTGGCGCCGCCCAAGCGGCGGCGTATGCCTGCATATGTAACGGAGCTGAGGTAACGATCTTCAATCGTTCTGTTGAGAGGGCTCAAGAGATCGCTCGACCCCACAACTGCGCGGCGCTCCCACTGACTGAGGAAAAAGATTTCAGTTCTTTTGAGATTATTATTAACACGACCTCGGTCGGCATGGGGCCCCTAGCTGAGCAATCGCCGATTCCAGTAGAGCAACTTGCCGCGGGACAGATCGTATTTGAGACGATCTACCATCCCTTTGAGACGGCGCTGCTCCGAGGAGCTCGCGAGCGTGGGGTCGCCTGCATCCACGGGCTCGATATGTTTCTCGAGCAGGGTGCTGCCCAATTTGAATTACATACCGGTGTCAAGGCCCCTCGGGGCATTATGAAATCAATTTTGGAAAATTCTTTGCCCTCGTGACCGCTATTCGCGTTTCACGTATACTCCCCCCTCACTTCTTTAATTAACACTAGTCAGCAGTCCTTAGTTGTATGCGTACACCGCGAATCGAAAACAGGTATTGTCTCCCCATCATTAAAAGAACGCGCGCTGAGGTCCAGGCCGCGATTGAGAGGAACCTCGACCAGTTCCGCTTCCTGGAAGTCTGGCTTGATTACATCGAGGATCTCGATCAGGGCTTCGCCGCGTCCCTTGTTGGCCTCTACCCTCACCGCCTCGTGATGATATTTAGACGTCAGAACCTTGAGCCGATGAGAATGTCTCATGATACGCGCTTCGAGATTCTCAAGACCCTTGCTCGAAAGCAGGTGTTCGTTGATCTTGATATATCGACTCAGGCGGAGGACATTACGCGGCTTCAAGCCGAGCGGGTGTCAGTAAAGAGTATCCTTTCGTATCACAATTACTCATTCACTCCCTCCGATACGGAGCTACGTTCCCTAACAGAGCGGATTGATGGATGGGGCGCCCACATAACTAAGATAGCGACTTTCTGCACCATTCAGCGAGATGCCCTACGGCTTATGTCGTTGTTGATTGACCTGCGCGAGGCAGGTCGAAAATGTATCATCGTGGGTATGGGCAAACATGGCGTAATAACGCGAGTTTTTGGTCCTCTGTGGGGCAATGAAATGTCTTTCACCCCGATCGAAGCGAGCCAACGCTCCGCGCCTGGTCAGATCACGGTCGATAAACTAGACTCGATCATGCAGGCTCTGGGGTGATAGTCTCCCCTGGCGGAGGACGGGATCGTGGCTGGAAGCTCATTCGGACACCTTTTTAGGATTAGCACTTTTGGGGAATCCCACGGTGGCGCCGTCGGCGCGGTAGTTGATGGTTGCCCACCAGGCGTCTCGATATCGGTCGAAGAGATCCAAGCCCAGCTCGATCGTCGCAAGCCGGGGCAGAGCGACATTACAACTCCGCGAAAAGAGGAGGACGCAATCCACATCATGAGTGGAGTGTTCGAGGGACGGACTACTGGCACACCGATCCTTCTCATAGCTTACAACAAGGATGCTCGTTCAGACGACTACCACCATCTAAAAGATCTCTTCCGTCCGTCTCATGCCGACTTCACGTATCTTGAGAAGTATGGGCTCCGAGATTGGAGAGGTAGTGGTCGGGCCTCAGCGCGAGAAACTCTAGCCCGCGTCGCCGCGGGAGCAATCGCTCAAAAATATCTACGAGACAAGCTCAACCTCTCAATTGTGAGTTACGTTGAGCAGGTAGGAACGATTCGCGCTCACATCGACCCATCCACCGTAACACCGGCGGCCGTCGAGGCGAATATCGTTCGGTGTCCCGATGCTCACGCGGCTTCAAGTATGATCGACCTGATTCGACAGGTACAGAGCGAGGGCGACTCAATCGGTGGGATTATTCGAGGAGTGATTCGAGGTGTCCCTTCCGGCCTCGGGGAACCAGTATTCGACAAACTCCACGCGGATCTTGGCAAAGCGATGCTCAGTATTAACGCCGTAAAGGGTTTCGATATAGGAACCGGTTTTGATGCTGTGCACTTGAGAGGCAGTCAACATAATGACCCGTTTATCACCGCTCCATCTGGGGAGATCCGCACTAAAACTCACCATGCTGGCGGTGTTTTGGGGGGCATTTCGACGGGTGGAGAGATCTCATTCCGCGTCGCGTTCAAACCAGTCGCGACGATCGCCAAAGAACAGGAGACTGTTACGGCTCAAGGCACTCCAACAAAACTCTCCGCTTCCGGTCGCCACGATCCATGCGTCCTACCTCGCGCTGTGCCCATTGTTGATGCCATGGCAGCGCTCGTCATTATGGATCATTACCTTCGACACAAAGCTCAGAATCTCTAGCCGAACTTTAAAAAGCTGCGCGACAAACTACGACGCCGGGTTCTTCTGAGAAGTTTTATCAACCAGGAAGGAGTCAAGCTGTAAGCGGGATTCTGTTATAGACGCCCATTCATCTAGACCCGCTGTTGCCAGCGAGTTCAAGCGACACTACCCGAAGGACCGGCGCGAGCCACGCCGTCTACGTTGCCGTAGAGCGCCTTCCTATTCGGTCTTGCTTCAGCTGGGGTTTACCAAGCCACGAAGTCACCTCCGTGCTGGTGAGCTCTTACCTCACCGTTTCACCGTTTCCGATCTCGTTGCCGAGACAGGTCGTCTTCTTTTCTGTGGCACTTTCCGCCGATCGCCCGGCGCCGTTGTTAACGGCCAACTCACTCTATGAAGTCCCGACTTTCCTCTCAGGGTTTCCCCCAAGCGAACGTCCACTCGACTCCTTCCTGCTTAATAAAACGTTCAAGCGCGCGGCAACCCTACTCAGCTGGAAGCTTAAGAATGCGGCCGCATCCGATGCACTTTACCACATCTCCACGGGCGATCTGAACTGCCACCTGAGGGCCGAGCTTCATGTGGCATCCTGAGCAACCATCACGATTCACGACGTCTACTACTGGGTCCGATGGGAATCTAGCCGCGACGCGGGAATAGAGGGTCAAAACCTGATTATTTCCAACTAACTGAGCCTGCTTGGCGCGCTCCGCTTGAAGCTCCTGAAGCCGCGTCTGGACGCCCTGAGCAGTCTCTTGTGAAGCTGCCTCAAAAGCCACGAGCTCACCTTGCAGGCCGGAAACAGTGGCCTCGATCTCCTTGGAGTCTTTGTCGAGCGTCTCGACCTCTCTCATCAATCCAAGCAGAAGCTCCTCGCGCTGCCCGATCTGTTTTGAGACAAAATCTATCTCGCGCTCCGCGGCCTGTTGAAGCTTATAGTTGTTTAGGGTGCTCAAAGCGCGGCGACGTTCGTTGATCCGATCGCGCTCTACTTTAATCCCCTTTTCCTCACGAGAGCTCAGCGCCCTTTTTTCAGCGAGAAGCTTGGCACGCGCGTCTTTTTTAAGTTCAAGCGCGGATATCGCCTGAGCTCGATTCTTTCGCTCGGTTTCAATCTGCTTTAGTTGAGCTTGGAGTCCCGCGATCTGAACATCCAGCTTACTGATATCGATAATGAGGGGGAGCAACGGGGTGTTTGGAGTATCTGCCATAAACCTTAATTCGAAGCGCTTTTGGGCATACTAAACCGCTCCCCACCTCAAGTACACGGCATTTTACAGATAAAATGAGTCGGAATCCCCTCACTTCGCCAAAAGGGTTGCAACCACCGGAGCAGAATTGATAGGATTCCAGCGCTTTCTTATTTGGCCTTGTAGCTCAGTTGGTTAGAGCGGCCGGCTCATAACCGGTAGGTCCCTGGTTCAAGTCCAGGCGGGGCCATTCCTTATATCACTATATCTAAGCAACGACGCCTGGCGCAGAACCAGGGAGTGATCCGCTCAAAACGCGAGCTAGCGAGCGTTTTACCGGTGAGCGACGCGAGACCGCTGAGCGGTCGAGCTTGGAGCGAACATATAACCCCTGGTTCAAGTCCAGGCGGGGCCA
>JAFMIS010000091.1 GCA_017853915.1 bacterium | reverse complement strand
GTGATCGGCTGGAAGGAGCACATATCTTCCCTAGAGCAGTTAGTGTTGTCGGATTAAATCGACATTCAACTCGCTTAGGAATTGCAAAGCGCTTTTTTTTGTACTAACTGTTGAGCTCGTTAACCCGGGGGTGGTCAATGTCGACCTGAGATGCTCACACGAGAGCAATACCCTTTGAACCTGAGACGGATAATACCGGCGTAGGGAGAGGAGTATGATGCAGAAGTATATTCGCAAGTCTTGCGTGGGGCTCAGATCGGTCTCACGTCTCACTCTGATATTCGTTATCGTGGTCATGTGCGCCTGTTTGTGTGGGCGAGCGCGCTGCGAGCCGCTCCAACGTGAAGCTGCTTCGCAACCTACAGAGCTCTTCATTTACGGTGCTCCGTTTAAAGCTCCCCTGACGGACGTAGCGCAGAGCGCTACGATCGTTCAAGAGCAGAGATTTGAGGAGAAGGGCGAAAACTCCTTTGACTATGAGATAGAGTCGATACCGAATCTTACGTGGTCCGCGGGTACTTCACGACCGCGATTCTTTTTGATCCGTGGCGTGGGCGAATTGGAGCAGTATACAGGGGCTCCGAATCCATCGGTCGCCACTATCATCGATGATATTGATTTTAGCGGTCTCGGTCTGGTGACTCCGATGTTTGATATTGAGCAGGTCGAGGTCCTACGAGGTCCACAGGGAATTCGGTTCGGTTCCAGCGCTCTTGCTGGTGCAATCAATGTTCGTTCATACGATCCCACGCAGTTCACCACGGGACGTATTGAGGGGATGGTCGGTAACGACGAATTGGGAGCGGGGGGAATCGCGGTAGGAGGCGCTGTGCCCGGGACAGAGAACAAGCTTCAGATGCGCTTCTCAGCCTACAACACCCAGAGTAATGGGTTTCGCAACAACGTCTACCTGAGTAGAGATGATACCAATGGGCGCGATGAATCAATGGCGCGGCTTAAGGTGCGATACAAACCCTCGGCGGCGCTGACGTTTGACCTCTCTGTGTGGGGCGTGGAAGCTAACAATGGATACGACGCTTTTGCCATCGATAATTCCTTCAAGACTCAGTCTGACAGACCGGGGCGAGATGATACGTCGGTGCGGGCGTCCTCGTTTAAAGTGACTTCGAGGGTTGGCGACAGTTCAGTGCTTGAGTCGATATCGACGATTATGCGAACGTCTATCGACTACAGCTACGATGGTGATTGGGGTAATAATCCTTTCTGGGCCCCGTACGATCCATACGATTATTTCTCAGACTCGGGTCGTACTCGAAAGCTGCTGGGTCAAGAGTTGCGGCTTCGTAGTGATGACGCGACGTATGTGCATGGCGAATCCTTGCGATGGTTGGGCGGCGTGTATGCGCAGCGTCTGACTGAGGATACCACGACGACACAGCTCTCGAACAACGAGCCGTATGACGCTGTTTCGAGTGATTATGTGGCTCGAACAGGAGCCGCGTTTGGTCAAGTCGAGATACCGCTGGGTGCGCGGACGTCATTCGCTCCAGGACTACGGTTTGAGCAGCGAAACTCTCGTTATGATGATACGGATGGGAGCGATTTTTCCCCGACATACTCGATGTTGGGAGGGGCTGCTGCTCTTCAACACGACCTTACCGATCGAGCCCAGGCGTATCTTGCGGTATCGCGCGGATATAAGGGGGGAGGCTTTAACGTAGGCCCAACTGTTCCCAGTGATCGACGTCAATACGATCCCGAATACCTGTGGAACTTTGAGGTAGGCACGAAGGGGGAGTTCTTCGATCGCCGATTGAGGTCCAGTATGGCACTATTCTGTGACCTGCGGCGTGATCAGCAGCTAAAGTTCGCTATTCAGGATAATCCGACGGATCCGCTCTCGTTTACATACATCACGGAGAGTAGCGCTGAGGGTCGCAGTGTGGGAATGGAGTTTGAGAATACCTATCAGATGCTCCCGTGGTGGAGTATGTTCGCGTCCGGCTCGCTTATGCATTCTGATTTTACCGCGGTGCCCCCGGAGAGTGAATCTCTTGAGGGTCGCGCGTTCTCTGTCGCTCCCTCGTGGCAGTTTTCAACAGGCATGCGAACCGAACTGGGTGGCGGTGTATTCACTCGAATAGAAGTTACGGGGAAGGACGCGTACTACTTTGATGATAGTCATAATCAACACAGCGAACCGTACAACCTTTTTAATGCCACGCTGGGGTGGAAAGTGAGCCGGTGGCAAGTATTGGCGTGGAGTCGAAACCTGTTTAATCAACGGTACGATGTGAGAGGCTTCTATTTTGGCAACGAGCCTCCAGATTTTCCGAATAAACTGTACGTGCAGCGGGGTGATCCGCGCGCATTTGGTTTAACGGTGTCGTACGTGTTCTGATCGTTCTCATGTCGCTCGGCACGAGTCGCGATATACTACGTATATACTGACATGGATGAGAACCAAGAGAGTTTTGAGCGTTCAACGATTGTGTTTCACAACGCCGAGGCGTCTGATGCGGTGCGAGCTCGAGCGGAGCACCTGCTGGGGAAGCTCTTTCAATTCCATCCCTCAATCATGCGTTGCACGATGACGATTGAGGGGCGTCACCGCCACCACCACCAAGGAAACATATACCATGTGTCTTTGCGCTTGCATGTGCCGGGTAGGGATATCATCGTGAGCCAGGATCCGGAGCGGAATCATGCTCATGAGGATGTCTATGTTGCTATGCGCGACGCGTGCGAGGCGGCCCGTAAGCAGCTCGATGTGTTTGTCGAGAAGAGGGCAGGTAAAGGGGCGCGACACGAGCAGGAGCGATTTGAGCTTCGGAGGGGACTCCAGGCGGAAGAATAGGTAACTGGCGCCGGAGGCGTGTATTCTCGGGGTTATCAGAACCGGAGAGTTCGGCTACGATGCCCGGGTATGCCCGCTGCGTGTAGACAAGAGAGATGGCGAGTGCCCTATCGATGGGTTGTATGTGCTTTGCTCTTTTGTGCCACCACAATCAATTATATTGACCGACAGCTTTTAGGCATTCTGGCTCCTACATTACAGGTTGAGTTGGGGTGGAGTGAGCGCGATTATGGCTTCATAGTGACCTCCTTCCAGGCGGCATATGCCCTCGGTTTAGTTGGGTTTGGCTATATCATCGATCGTGTAGGGTCTCGCTGGGGTTTAACCGTGGCTGTCGTGATGTGGAGCGTCGCTTCTATGGCGCATGGTTGCGCACGTTCGGTCCTTCAATTCGCGGCTGCGCGTTTCGGCCTTGGTTTGGCGGAGGCGGGAAACTTTCCAGCGTCTATCAAAACAGTCTCTGAGTGGTTTCCAAGGGAGGAGCGAGCTTTTGCTGTCGGGGTTTTTAACGCAGGTTCAAATGTCGGCGCGATCATCACTCCGCTCGTCGTGCCAGCTATTGTACTAGGATGGGGCTGGCAGGCCGCATTTTTTCTCTCTGGATTGGTGGGGCTTGTGTGGGTAGCGGCAGCGCTCTACCTTCTTGTGCCACCGCAGCATGGCGCGGCAGTATCAGCGAATGAACAACTAGCGGTGGGAGAGCAATTTGAAACAGGCGTCAGACGGCCAGGATGGTTAGGCGTGATGCGGGATCGCAGGACGTGGGGATTCGCCTTGGCCAAGTTTTTGACTGACCCGATCTGGTGGTTCTACCTGTATTGGGTGCCCAAGTTTCTGAGTAGCAAATTTGACGTTCAGTTGGCGGGGCTCGCCGCGCCATTGGTCATGATATATCTCTTGGCCGATGTTGGTAGCGTTGGAGGGGGATGGTTTTCGTCCCGGTTGAGCACGCGTGGGTGGACGGTGTTGGCGGCTCGCCGTCAGGTCATGTTGGTATGCGCGATGCTCGCGCTGAGCGTTGTCCTGGTATCGAATGCGCCGAATGTTTGGTATGCGGCGGCAATCTTGGGGCTGGCGACAGCCGCGCACCAGGGATGGTCAGCGAATCTGTTCGCGACCGTTTCGGATGTGTTTCCAAAAGAGGCTGTTGCTTCGGTTGTAGGTTTTGGGGGTATGCTGGGAGCCGTTGGTGGGATGATGATAGCGACCGGCGCGGGTTGGGTGCTTGAGTATACCGCGTCGTATACGACTCTTTTTTGTGTATGTGCGTCAGCATATCTGATTGCCTGGTTTTTGTTTCGTGCTCTTGTGAGCGAGGAAGCGCCCACGAGGTAGCATGGTTGGGAATAGATTGTAGCGCTGAGTTGTGTGTATGACGGTTCCGATTCAAGTGGCTGAGTCGTCGGGAATGGTTATTGAGCGTTTGAAACGCCGATACAAAAGTGTTTTTGAGTATGATGAGCGCAGGCAGTGGTTAGTGGTGCAGGTGCCGCTGCGGGTGTGTCCTCTCGGGGCGCATAGTGATCATCAGGCCGGTACAGTGACGGGCCTCACTATAGATCGCTCAGTGTGGTTGGTTGGGCAAGCGCACGACCGCGCCGAGGTAACTATTTTTAGTGAAATATTTGGGCAGTCGTGTCGGGTTGAGTTTGAGAATATCCCGGACAAGACCACAGGGGATTGGGGGAATTATGCGCGTGGCGCAATCCACGCTCTGCGGCGAGCGGAGGCCTTCGTGTCTCGCGGGTTTAATGCAGTTGTATGTGGTGAAATGCCGGTGGGTGGATTGAGCTCCTCAGCGGCAGTGACGATTGCGTATCTGAAAGCATTAGAGCAGGTGAATAATCTTTCGCTTTCCCGACTTGAGACGATTCTTTTAGTGCGGGCCACCGAGAATGGATATCTCGGCTTGCACAACGGAATTATGGATCAGTCGGTCATACTTTCGGGGCGCAAAAATGAGTTAACCTGTATCAATTGCGCGTCGCATGAGATTTCGAATGTGGCGCAGGAGCGCGCAGTGGAGCCGTGGGAAATTCTCGTGGTGTACTCGGGGCTAACGCGGCAGCTCACGGGGACTCCGTTCAATCAGCGCGTGGCGGAGTGTCATGAGGCCGCTCGCGCGTTGCTTGCTGCCGCGGGGCTTCCGATCTCGGAGAAGCCCTTGTTAGGCGAGATCGATCCGAAAGTTTTTTCCGATTACGAAAAAAAGCTGCCCGAGGTTTTGGGGAAGCGCGCGCGTCATTTCTTTACTGAAGCCGCGCGTGTACGGCAAGGAGTTGAGTTGTGGGCGTCGGGAGATATAGCGGGGTTTGGAGCTCTCATCACTCAGTCGGGGAAGAGTTCCATCATCAATTTTGAGAGTGGTAGCCCCGCGTTGATTTCATTATATGATATTCTGGCGAGTCTTTCGGGGGTATATGGCAGCAGGTTTTGTGGAGGAGGGTTTCAGGGGTGTTGTTTTGCTTTAATCGATCCGAGAAAGCGAGACGAGATTGCCGAGGCGTTGCACAGGGCCTACGTTGATAAGCATCCAGAGCTCCAAGACTCGTATTCAATCCACTTCTGTCAGTCGAGCGATTCGGTATCCGTGAAGGTAGAAGCGTGAGAACAAAAATGGTGGTTGTATGATCTCAACAGCGATTATACTGGCTGCTGGGCGAGGTTCTCGGTTGAGGGAGATAACAGCCACACGCTCTAAGGCGATGGTTCCTATAGCGGGAGTGCCCATGATTGGGCGTGTCCTTGAGAGGCTACGGGCGGCGGGCATAGCGCGCTTTATAATAGTCGCGGCACCCTTGGATCACGAGCTTCGTGCGTATGTGAGCACTGACCCCGCGGTTCGGGTGGTTACTCAAACGGAAGCTAGGGGTAGTGGCGACGCGCTCAAGGTATGCGCTAGTCACGTAACGTCGTCCTTCCTGGTATGCGCGTGCGACAGTCTGATTCCAGTGACTAGTTTGCTTCAGATCCAGGAGCTGTATGAGTTCACCGGCGCTGCTGCGGCACTGGGTGTGATGGAGGTGGGGGGCGATGTTTCGTTGTCATCTCGATCAGTAGTGCGGATGAATGGAGATAGGGTGCTCGATGTGATCGAGAAACCTCGAGAGGATGAAAGGATCTCAAATGTCACAGGACTGCCGTTGTATGTTTTCTCAGAGCAGATCTTTGGTGAGCTGGCGGGACTCCCTGTGTCTCCGCGAGGAGAGTACGAGCTACCGGGTGTTTTCAGGAGCATGATATCGAAGGGGCAGGAAGTAGTGGGGTGTCGGGTCCCATTTCGAGAGGATCTGACGGATGCGACCGATCTCTTGGCTTTAACTGAGAGATATTTAGTCCCTGGTGTGCGGGTGCATGAGTCGGTGCGCATTCCCTCATCTACCCGCCTTGTAGCCCCGCTACTGATCGAGGCGGATGTATCCATCGGCGACAACTGCACGCTGGGACCCTTCGTGTATCTAGAGCGCGGCGCCTCAGTCGTTCCAGGTGCTTGCGTGGATCATTCGGTGGTTCTTCGGGACTCATCTGCTGATGGGTGCGTCTCAGGCATCGTTCGATCGGCTACTCCCTCCCCGCGGTAGCGGGGCTAGAGGGGCAGAGGGGCAGGAACGCAGGGATGAACTATCCAAACAGCGAATGGAACAGCTAAACCAGCTAGTGCTTGCAGCGAAAGCAATCGGAACGAGGGAAAGGCGGTGATTAGCATACACGTGTGCGCTGCGAATCGGAGAACGCACCGAGGTGTGATCGATTTCTAGAGACCAACTACGTTCGCGAGCTTGGGCATGGATGGCGGATGTAGCCCAGGCGGATAGGCAACAGTAACATCACCCAGGAGCCATCTCTGCCTGACTATGCGGGCCTCTTTCATTAGTCTCTTAAAAAATTGTATGAAGCGAGTTCTTACATGGCGCTTTTCGGAGAGGCACCACATTCGTCGGCCGTTCCTCGCTGAGCGATACGTTGTATCGAACACCTGCCTTGCGAGCCGGTTTCGACCGAGCACATTCTTTTTGTCTCGTTCTCGTTTTTTTGTCGCTCTATTTTCGAGGAGTCTTATTCGGCGGAGCAGCTGCTCGTTAATTTGTGTCTGCTCGTCTTGCGAATTAAATCCGAATGCCTCCAGCCATGCGTTAGGCTCAAGGCAAAAAACCTGTGTGTCTGATGCCTCGGCCAATATTCTTTGTGCAACCCGCGTATATCCCTCAAGGTTGTTGCTGTCACGAGATAGGGCCGAAAACTGATTCCTGTGGAGCCACTTCCATCTCTTCAAATGCTCGCCGTTTCGAAACATTTTCCAGGATGAAAATCCGGGATACCGGTCGATTGAGGTCTCGAGGTTATCCTTTGCGGGGTTTGAGTATAAATATGCGATTGCAACTAATGCGCGGACAGGAGTAAGAACGATGGGACTATCGTATCCCTCGCACCAGAGCGTTCTTTTTCTTCTGCCCAGAAGTCGATTGATCATGTGAGCGGACTCCGTCTTAAAACACCTTATAAAGTCGGGCACGTCATCGGGGTTTTGAACCACCAGGATAATATGGACATGATTTGCCTCGACAATTAAATGGCAGATTTTCACAGGATGAAGTGTTTGAGCTCGAGCAAGGCAACTCTTAATTATTGATTCGCACAAGGGGTTGCTTAGTAACACCAAGCCCTCTTCAATGCTGAACGAGGCGAATAGGACGCTGCCGTGGGGATGGTATTTCATTCTTCGAGCCATGTTGCCTCTATAATCGTTTGAGACGATTTTTTGTTGTTTGCTTGGGTGACTAAAGTTAAATCGTGATGCCGAAAGAGTAGCCACGGTACAGGAGGGGGAAGAGTAGCCACGGTACAGGAGGGGGAGAAAGGGGGATCCCCTACAGGTTCTGCAGAGGCGGGGATGGGAACGTAACTGGTCTGCTATGCATAGATTTAAGTCTGGTTCCTGAGTAAAAATCCGAAAAGGAATCCTCTAGACAGGTCGTTAAGTAGCTTCTTTTACACGACCTCGTGATGGCCCAGGCTGAGGACTAATCACTGTGGCCCTGGCCCTACACTTGCAAGGTAGGAACCCAAAGGGTGCTGTTGCCCATGTTGCCTGCCTAAGAGGAATTATGATCCGATACTGTCCTAGCCCTCGTTCAAAACTACTGGCATTAGCACATGTTTTTATTTTCTGCGCTGTTCTGATATCCCCGATGGCGCAGGCTCAGCAGAAACGGGCTGTTGCAGCGGGCGAAATCTTGATCGGATACCGAGAGGATGCGGAACCGGAGGAGCGTGACGATGCCTTGTTAAGCGTGGGCGCGCGAGTTCTCAAGCGACTAGGGAGTCTTCGTGACTTTCGTAACGGCCGACAGGGTACGGACCATGTCAAAGTGACTCTACCGGTCGACCTGGCGATCGCGGCGCTGAAGCGCCATCCGGCCGTTGTGTATGCAGAGCCAAACTATGTCGTGAAGCACTCCGCGACCTCGAATGACAGCTACTATACCGGTGGAAGTCTTTGGGGCACCTACGGGAATGACGCTCCTGTGTGCGGACCATCTGGGACAGCAAACAGCTACGGTTCCGACGCTGAAGAGGCGTGGTCCCTCGGATATACCGGTTCATCGAGCGTATACGTCGGGGTGATAGATGAGGGAGTTCAATTCTCTCATCCTGATTTAGCTGGAAACGTCTGGACCAACCCATTCGATCCTGTGGATGGAATCGACAACGATGGGAATGGGTTTATTGACGATATCCATGGCTGGGATTTCTACAACAAGGACAACTCAGTATTTGATGCTTTGGATGGCGATGCTCACGGCACGCATGTGTCGGGCACTATTGGAGCTCGAGGTGGAAATGGCGCTGGTATCGCTGGTATCAATTGGAATGTTACGATTATCCCGGCTAAGTTTCTTGGGCCAACTGGTGGTTATACCTCTGATGCGGTGAATGCA
>JAFMIS010000090.1 GCA_017853915.1 bacterium | reverse complement strand
GAGCTGTTCGCGCGAAAAAGCTCTGCCTGGGTGGGTGGCCATATACAGCAAGAGATCAAACTCAGTGCTTGTGAGGTCGACCAGGTGACCGTCAATCCTAACCTCACGGCTACGTTTATTAATTACCATGCCCAGGATCTCGATTGGAGGTTCGGATATCGGCTCAGGGGAGGCCTGACGTCTAAGGAGGGCCTTTACTCGGGCAACGATCTCACGGACGCTGAATGGTTTCGTGACGTAATCATCGGCGCCGAGCTCCAGTCCGAGAACTTTCTCAACTTCATCCCCTCGGGAGGTGAGCATCATGATGTTCGAGTGCACATGGTTGGCTCGTAACTCTCGACATATCTCGATGCCACCTTTTCCAGGGAGCATAAGGTCGAGAATGATCAGGTCGTAATTGTTTGTGAGTCCCAACTCGAGTCCTTTCAACCCATGTGACGCAGTGGTCACGGAGAATTCGTGCTCTTCAAGGTGGAGCGCGATCAGATCAGAGACAGCGCTATCATCTTCAATGATTAAAACCTTCTTCATACCGACAACCTATAAAAGGGGACGTCCTTACCGTGTCGCACCTGCCCGGGCTGTGCCGCGCGGGTCGCTACTGGTATAGATATGGCTAATGTGGTGATCTGTGTGGGGTAAGCGGCAATTGTCCTGTTATAAACGCTGTAAGTCATTGAGGTGGCTGAGAGGGCAGCGAATCGCGGTGGCAGTCGGAGGGTGTGTTGTTTCCGGTTAGTGTTGATAATTTAGTTAAGCGATTTGAGGGGGTTGATGCTGTTCAGGGCGTGAGTTTTTGCGCCTCTCGCGGGGAGATCCTAGGACTCCTGGGCCCTAATGGCGCTGGCAAGACCACCATAATCCATATGCTGTTGGGTCTAACCTCGCACGACAGTGGAACGATTTCGATTCTGGGGATGGGGATGCCGAAACATCGCTATCAGATCCTTGAGCGTGTGAACTTCGCATCGGCGTATGTCTCTCTGCCGGGCAATCTGACCATTATGGAGAGCCTTCAGGTATACGCGCGTTTATACAATGTGCGGGATCCAGCGCGGCGTGCTCGAGAGGTCATGGCTGAGCTTGAGGTGGAGATCAACCCCAAGAGTCTCGTGGGGATGTTATCGGCCGGGCAGAAGACCCGTTTGAATCTTTGCAAGGCTCTACTTAATCGGCCCGAGGTGATCTTCCTGGATGAACCCACGGCGAGTCTTGATCCTGATGTGGCGCGAAAGGTTCGAGCGCTTCTAAAGAAAATGAGGGAGACATACGGAACGACCGTTGTTTACACATCGCACTACATGCATGAGGTGGAAGAGTTGTGCGATAGGGTAATATTTTTGGCTCGTGGGAAGATCGTCGCGACAGGCAGCCCCGAGGAGATTCGTCAACGTTCAAATATGAAATCGCTTGAAGATGTATTTGTGTCTATCGCTCGCGATGGTGAGTTGAGGGATCTACGCCAGGGAGGTGTGGAATGATCTCGCGTATCCTCGCCATGGTTTTGCGATACCTGTTTATTTATAAAAGGTCATATATTCGCATCGGGGAGCTGATATTTTTCCCGC
The DNA here is from genome assembly GCA_017853915.1 of bacterium. Lineage (GTDB taxonomy): Bacteria > Bdellovibrionota_C > UBA2361 > UBA2361 > OMII01 > OMII01. Next base: position 7,187 of record JAFMIS010000090.1, on the reverse strand, counting down.
TGATGGATCTGTTGGTGTGGGGATTCGTCACGATGTACCTGCAGCAGGTCACGCAGTCGAGAGTCGTGCTTTTTATGTTAGGAGGAATCATCCTGTGGGATGTTTTCTTTAGAGCCCAGCAGGCGGTTGGCATGTCGGTTCTACAGGAGATGTGGGTCGGGAATACGCTTAATTTATTCGTCTCTCCACTGCGATCGTATGAATTAATTATTTCGACCGCGATTGTGGGTTTTATTAGGGCTTTAATTACCGCCACGGGTCTGGCCATATGCGCTTACGTCCTCTATTCCTTCAACGTCTTTGATCTTGGGTTCTCGCTCTTCCCGTTGTTTGGATTGCTGCTGTTCTTTGGTTGGGTAGTGGGACTCTTTACTGCCTCTCTGATCCTGCGCTACGGCGAAGCGGCGGAGTCTTTGGCGTGGATAGTTCCATTTTTAGTTCAGCCATTTGTGGCGGTGTTTTACCCAGTGTCGGCCTTGCCGGCTGGCTTGCAAATCTTTGCGTTTATATTCCCGTGCACCCACATCTTTGAGGGTATGCGCGCTGTACTTCTTACCAATGCCGTGCCTGTAAGGGAGATGCTGATCGCGTTGTCGCTCAGTCTGGCTTGGATGGTAGTCACGGGAACGTGTTTAGCGGGCACGTTGCGGTACGTGCGTCGGAAAGGCTATCTGACTACATGCGCGCGAGGATAAGGAGTGGTGGAGAAGAGCGATTACATCTCCCGCACGAGCACTAAAACCCAGGGCACGATCGCCAAGATTATGTACACCGCGCACAGTGAGAAGATAATCGGTCGAATCCATTTTCGCCGATGAGCCGCGATGGTCAGTGTCGCAACACTGATTAAGGTCACCATTTTGGTCACAAAGAGCGCCGGGATAGCTCCGTACATTTGGATGAGATTTCGTAGCAACCCGTTGCCCTCCGCCTGGAACCCGAGTAGCCGCAGCCCAAAGTAGGTGAGTACGCCATCTAGTATCTGACAGACGATGAGAGTTGCTCCGAGCAAAAAGGCCCGTTTTGATAGAGAGAGCGTTTTCTTTGGGGTATGCACTCGCATCAGCACGGTAGGGTTGCGAGACCTGGAGCCCCCAAGAGCTATGTGTTCGGTCTCTCCGTGTACGATGTCAAATTTGATCGGCATGGACTCCCTGGCTACTGACCCACCATTTCAAGGTGAATCGGTTGAAGCGGGCTATTTCTTGAGTTTTAGGAGTCTGATTCGGAGGAATTCGTAGTTGTTGTGCTAGCAGGGGTGGGGATTTCCACGTTCTGCTGTGAGGGGGTTGGCGTGTCTTCTGGAGAGCTAGGGGCGGCTCCGATAGCGGGGCTAGGTTGGGGGGCCCGTTTGAGCCCATAGGTAAGCCGAATTGAGTTGGCGAAGAGAGCTGCTCCGAAAACAAAACTTAGGGGATATAGGGGCAAGAGATAACGGGGAAATTTCACCTGGAAATGAGCGGTCATCACAAAAAAGACGACGAGAAAAGTCAGCGGAATGATCTCCGCGCTGAGTGGCCTCGTTAGAAATTCCTGTCGCAGAACCTTATCAATAGACTCAATCACTGTGCGCGCGGTCGCTACAAGAACTCCCACCAGCGCTACGAGAAAGAGGGGCCAGCCCATCGTGTACCAGAGCATCTGATGTAAGTGATAGAGGTACGGCAGGGTGTGTGCGTACTGGATGGTATACGGCGGCCTCCAATATCCGCGCACCATGCTGGTTTGCTCTTGGGTGTGTCTCTGAAAGGTCTGGAAGTCCAAAATGGCATACGGTTCTGCCAGGGTGAACACAAGTACCCCGAGACTTAAACTTGCAAAGAGATTTGAGAGCGGCATTGAAACTCGTCGTATTGAGTAGCTGATGAGAGCTAGAAACGGCACCGCCAACGGTATGAGGCATGGGCCCTCGTTCAATCGATACCCCAAGACGCGAGGATAGCCCTTCCAGTAGATGAGCTTCAGAACGATTACCATCGCCACTATCCAGCCAAGTACAATGCCCATGGCTCGAAGAGGGCGCTGCCAGTTGTTGTACGGGAGCCAGTCTCGAAGGGTTGATATCAACACAACCAGCGCCAGGGGAGCAAAAAGGAAGGCCGAGCTAATCTTTGTGGCGGTCGCGAGCCCGGCGCACGCCCCAAAAATCAGATGCGAGCGGAGTGTGTTGTTCTGATGAGCCTTCACCAAGGCGATAATAGATATCAGGCAGAGCGTAGTAAGGGTGACGTCGCTGGTGAAGAAGCGAGAGAGCTGGATGTGAAAGACGTTCAGGGCCAGAAATGCGGCTGCTACCAGTCCTACCAGTGAGCGTTTGTAGACCAACAATCCGAGATAGTATGCCAAGGGGATAGCGAGCGTTCCCATCAGGATGCAAAACAATCGACCAGAGGTGAACAATCCATCGTAGGTGGTGGCTTGAGGCCAGAACGGCTTGAGTGCCTTGGAGAATGCCCATGCCGCGTAGAATGAGAAGCTGCCGTAGGCGAAAGACTTGGGGTTCATCTTGTTTGATTCCAGGGTCGACGTTACCTGCACCATGTGCCGCTCATCAGGATGGGTGCCGAGAGCGTGGTTGAGCCCACACAAGCGTAACCCAAGGCCGAGGACTACGATGAGGGTTAGGATGGTAATGTCCAAGCGTGGCGAAAGTAGCCAGTGGCGTTTATCTCGGTGCGAGGGGGTCTCCATGAGCTAAAGGTACTCGGTCGCGGTAGCCCGGACAACCACCTTTTAGGGCACCGTGTGGGGCAGTTGGTGGGCATAGATCTGGGCTCGCCAAACTCGCCGGAACATTCGATTATAGGGGCCATGAAGATTGTCCAATTTTTAAAGCGTCATTGCGGGGCTGTAATCCTGTTTGGAGTTGTGAGTTACAGCTTGTTCTACGCCGTAGCGTTCGTACGCCTCTACTTTGTACAGCATCCGTATGACATCTCCTCACGCTGGATCTTGGACCATGTACCAGCAGGGAGTCGCATCGTGTCGCCGCATTGGGATGATAAGGTCCCGCGCAGCATTCCCGATTACCCTAGATCGCCGTCGGTGTACAAAATGGAGGGGCGAGAGTTCGAGCTAGGAGTGTACGAGCAGGATACATCCCCGAACCTCCAGCTATTACTGCGCAAAATTAGTTCGGCCGATTACATAACGTTCGCCACGCCACGCGCGGTGGATTCGATTCCCCGAATCCCCCTGGAGTATCCGCGGACAACGGCGCTGCTGCAGCTTTTATGGGCAGAGAAGCTGGGATTCAAGCTTGAAAAGACGTTCAAGAATAGACCCTCTCTTGTAGGCTTTGAGTTCAATGACGATTTGGCCGATGAAAGTTTCTCGGTGTACGATCATCCCAAAGTGGTGGTGTTTAAAAATGTGGAGCATCTCTTGCCAGAGGAGATGATGATTCGCATTCAGAGCGCCGCTGAGAGCGGGCCACTTCCCTCCATGGATGAGATGTTGTTGATGGACCAGGGGGGCTGGGCGCCGTCGAAGCGGCTGTGGAATCCCGAGTGGAATGGTTATGTTCGATTAATCAGTCTGTTGGTCGCGCTTGGAGTCATTGGCGCGATTTTGCGGGGATGTCGTTGCGCGCGACTGCCTGATGGGGGGCTTGGGTTTGCTGGAGGTGTAGGTCTTCTTGGTCTATTCGGCGTGTGTTGGGGGAGCGCTTGGTTGGGGCTATTGCCATTTAGCGAGGCCGCGGCGCGGTATGTGGTAGGAGTCCTTGGGCTTGTGGCGTTGTCGCGACTTGTTCTGCGAGCCGATGTGCGAAAAAATTTTTTCAATATAGTGGCAGCGCATGGTGTGTGGGTTGTAGCCGCGACGTTCGGTGGCGCGGTGGTGGTGGCTGGTATCCGATGGCAGGATACCAACTTCTTTGAATTGCAAGGCGGGGCACAGGCAGCCTATATGCGATACTGCATGCGGGTCAGCGATGTTCCGTTTCGCGATGTCTTTCGGCCAGGCGAGGGGTTGCCATGGTCTCACGTCGGCACATGCATTGTTAGTCTAGGGTTGAGAGCGGCTGCTGTGCCGAGCGAGTTGGCGTTTAAAGCGGCGCCTCTGTTGTTTGGAGGGATTGTTGGTTCGCTCTTATATTCAGTGCTTGTAGGGCTCTCTCGAGTGCCGGCCCGAGCCCTCGTTGGCGCGTTGTTGTTGGTTGTGCCGTTCGCATATGTGCAAAAGGCATTGAATGAAGCTGCGCCGGCCTCATCAAGTTTTGCCGCTCCTTCTGCTGGTAGCGAGGCGTTTGTAAAATGGTTGGATCAAAATATAGCGGCAGCTCCAGTTGTGCTTGAGTCGTGTGACGACCCAGGGGCTCGAGGAGTAGCGGCTCGGGCAGGGTTGCCGACTTTTGCCGAGCCTGCTGGAAGCCTAAAGCCAGATTCTGGGGTAACTTTGTGTTCGGCGCTGGATCCTAAAGAGGCCTATGATGGCATGATGCGATACGAACTGCCGCTTTTTGTTACCCAGGGCACGTCTCATGCCGCTACAGCAGGAGTAGTAACGCGCTTGAGTAACTTTGACGCTCGTCCAGACCTTTTCTCAAAAATATATGATGACGGTGGTGTGGTGGTGTATGCGCCAGCTTTTTCCCCGTATTTCAAAGCGCCACAGGCTGGGTAGTCCCCCGCGTTCAGTGTGCTGTTGACTGGCGCCTACTGCTGGTATTTTAGGTGAATCTACGGGGCAACTGAGGTACTGTAGTGATGCGCGCAAGTCCGTGCCAGTGAAACTGGCAAGGCTTTTGTCGTAAATCACTCTAGGTTATTGTTTTGATTCGCCTGCGCGAATCCCGCACGTTTTTCAAAAGACGGGATTTCACGAGGGGCTTTCGCGATGGGCTTTTGGAAAACGCTATATTTTGAGGCGCTGGCTCCGGGCTCTGCGGTCCTTACAGGCGTACATCTGGGATTAATACGAGGTAACAATGGGTCAGGCGGCTCCGAGTAACCAATGTGATACTAGTGACGATGCCATAACTGAGGGTCGAGTCGTCGCTATCCGAAGCAGCGCTGATAATGAGAGAGCGCCCCATGTGACATCATCACGCATCTCTCGCATGTGGTGGGTAGCGACACTCTTGTTGGTAGCGATGGCTGCCACGTTCTGCTTGTCGTGTCGGTTCTTGGATCAAGGAGAGTGGGTTCGAGTCGTGCGCGCTTTCTCTGAGGCCGCGCTCGTCGGCGCCCTCGCCGATTGGTTCGCAGTGACCGCATTATTTAGGCGACCTCTCGGATTGCCCATCCCGCATACCGGAATAATCCCAAATAACAAGGTGAGGATCGGGAAAAGCCTTGGGCTCTTTGTGCAGAGGAATTTTCTCACGGCCGAGGTTCTTGAGGGTCAGGTAGTGAATATCTCTGGCACCATAGCGCGATTTTTGCGAAATGCCGCCAATCGAGAGCGAATAGTAGCGAAGGTCAGAGCCCTTATACCGCAAGGTGTGCAGGTCCTGCACGACGATGATATTAAAGTTTTTCTGAATTCTCAGGTCGAGGAACTGGTTCGAAAAACTGACCTAGCACGCGCTTCCGCGAAAGTTTTGCGGGCGTTGACCTCCAATCAGATGCACGAAGTTCTGCTTGATGAGGTTCTTCAGCAGCTACAGGAATTCTTTCGCTCGCATCGTCTCTGGTTTCGGGAGCAGTTGCGCCAGGCGAGCCCTTGGTTCGTTCCTGAGTTCGTGGATCGTAAGATCTTCGATGCTATCGCGGCGAAGACTGAGCAGACATTCGGCGATGCTCTGGCGAATAAGCAGCACGAATTCAGAAAGAGGCTTCTTGAGTCGCTGTACAACGTGATTATTAAACTAGAGAGCTCTCCAGATCTGCGCGCTAGGGGTGAGGAATTAAAACGGGTGGTTCTGGCGAGCGAGGGCTTTCGGGCCTATGTTGGCTCATTGCGTGACGACCTGTTGAGCGCGATCGACGCGGACGTATCAAAACGAGACTCCCTTATCGTGCAGGCGCTGCAGAGAGCTCTCCAGAATGTGGTAGATACCGTCGCCGATTCTCCACGGTTACAGCACAAGCTCAATCGGATTATTCGGGGGATGTTGAGCACCCTCGTGGGGAAGGAGAGTACCTACGTCGCTGATTTAATCGCCAAGACGATAGAGAGCTGGGATTCAAAGACCCTCGTGGCAAAGCTTGAAGAGCAAGTCGGGGACGATCTGCAGTATATTCGGGTCAACGGGACCATAGTCGGAGGATTGGTAGGGTTGGCCTTGTATGGAGCGAGCGCCTATCTTCTCCGCTAATCATCGCACGACAAAACTAGCGGAGACTCTCCGTCGGTGTGAAGCTGGAGGGCGCCCGGGTCGGGCGCCGCAATATCGCGATCGCCATTAATATTTCTTGTTCACGTTATATCCGGCCGCCCTCCAAGGGCGGCATCGCAGGGCGCGCCATATCATAGTGCCGATTATTTGTTGGAGGGCGCCCGGGTCGGGCGCCGCAATGTTGAAATCAGCATCAATATTATTGTCCTACTTATATTGATGGGCGTTGCTTGCCGCTTCAGAGGGCATTTCTCGCTATGGTCGAACCCCATCATTCGGACTTTGTCCCCTCAAGCACCCCTTCGTAGTGCAGGGCACCTCTACTGAGGGCGCTTGGCGTAGTGTTCCGCTACAACGTCCCAGTTCAACACATTCCAAAGCGCCTCAAGGTAGTCAGCGCGTCGATTCTGATAGTTGAGGTAGTATGCGTGTTCCCACACATCAACACCCAGGATGGCATATTTGCCCTCCATGAGCGGATTGTCCTGATTCGGGGTCGAGTAAATCGCCAACGAACCATCTCGATTCGCCACGAGCCATGCCCAGCCGGATCCGAAGCGGCCCAAGCCGGCGTTCTTGAACTTCGCTTTGAACTCGTCAAAATCGCCAAAGGCGGCTTCAAGTGCTTTCGCTAATGCCCCTTGTGGAGCGTCGCTACCACCCGGAGTCAGAAGTTTCCAAAAGAAGTCATGATTCCAATGTCCGCCACCGTTATTTCTGACGGCGACGCGGATCGCCTCCGGTACAGTGTCGAGGTGACCTAGGATCTCCTCCAAGCCTTTGGAGGCCAATTGAGGTTGATCTTTAAGAGCGTTGTTAAGATTGGTCACGTAGGTGGCGTGGTGTTTGCCGTGATGAATCTCCATAGTGCGCGCGTCGATGTGTGGCTCAAGGGCATCACTTG
>JAFMIS010000089.1 GCA_017853915.1 bacterium | reverse complement strand
GGCGCTGATATCGAGTGTGCCGCGAGTAGCCGTCTCAAAGGTACGGATCCCCCTTTCACACAGAAATACTTGCTGGTTCCCGCCAGCCAGAATGTACTCAGTCGCTTGCAGCAGCTCCTCAATCGATGAGCTGAGTCCGCGTTTCAGCATTATGGGGGTTCGAGTCTGGCCTACTGCTTTGAGAAGGCTAAAATTCTGCATATTGCGAGCGCCGATCTGAATGATATCAGCCTTCTCAGCGACACGCTCAACATCTTCAGTCGTCATTACCTCCGTGATCACCGGGAGGCCGAATGCTTCACCCGCTTCTACGAGGAGATCGAGTCCCTCATATCCCAAGCCTTGAAAGCTATACGGAGAAGTTCGGGGCTTAAAAACACCACCGCGCAGGATCTTCGCTCCGTTATCACGCGCGTGCTTGGCGCACGACATAATCTGTTCACGTGATTCCACCGAGCACGGCCCCGCGATGACCAGAAAATTACCATCACCGATCTTCACGCTGCCTAGATCAATCACGGTGTTAGTGCTTTTGTGCTCACGAGTGACGAGGGTATAGCCCCTATCTTTACCCCCACTTTTTGGTGTCGTTGCCGCCTTGATCTCGGGTGCTCCAGCGCAGCATTGTGCCGCGGAGGCTAGGGTCGGCTCCGCGGGGACGGTGACTGGCTCAATATCACACGAGGGGTAGCAGCCGAGTACTTTCGTAAAGCGCGCGAGCTTTGTGAGGTCCGCCAGCGCAGCTTTAATCTCCGACGAATCAAGATTCCCAAGGAAGTCGAGATAGAACATCTCTTCCCAATTGTTTGACGGTATGGGGCGACTCTCAAGTTTGGTCAGGTTGATACCATGCTCTTTAAACACAAGAAGGGCGTCGACAAGAGCGCCTGGTTTATTGAGGGTGTTCATAACGATTGAGGTCTTCGCGGGCACTCGTGGGTCGACCTTGACCGGATTCTTAGCGATGATCAGGTAGCGCGTGTAGTTCGACTCCTGGTTGCCAATATCACGCTTGAGGACTTTGAGACCAAACATATCCGCGGCCTCCTCGCTGGCGATGGCCGCGTGGAATCTGTCGCCTCTCTCCTTGATAGTTTTTACCGCTAACGCGGAGTCGCTCGAAAATTCGATGCTGCACGCTGACTGCTGCGCCAAGAATTCGCCGCATTCAGACACCGCGAGAGGGCTACAGTACATTCGTTTCAGATGGGACAAGGGAACATCATCGAGACCCACCAGGCAATGATGCACAAGAAACTTCTCCTCGCCCACAATCGACACTCGCGAGTTGAGTAGGAGATCGTATACATCGGTGATAGCTCCTGAAGTGGTGTTTTCGATAGGCAGGATGCCGTAATGGCATCGTCCGCTCTCCACAGCGCGTACCGCTTCGGCATATGAGGCGAAGCCCACAAAAGACTCAGGGCTTGCGCTGGCGGAGTTAAAGAAGCTCCTTCCAGCGAGGTGCGCGTAGGAGCCATCAATACCTTGGAAGGCAATCGTGACGGACGTCGCGAGCGGGGCTCCATTTAGATTTTGTTGCAGCACATCTTGTTGAACTCGAACCGACTCTCCGATAATTTCATGGAAGAGCTTCGTCACAAAATGGGCCTCCAGCCCCAAGGAGCGTCCCTCGTCAATTCGGAGGCGAATTACCTCTCTCTCTCTGTTTTCGTCGCGAATCGAGCTGCTGAGTGAGCTCTGTTTTGCCTCGACGACCATTTTTGAGAGATTTTGGCGCTCGGCCAAAAGAGCAAGGAGTCGAGAATCAAGGGCGTTAATGCTCTCTCGTAGCTCTGTGATTGTGCGCGGGGTTTTTGTGGCGCTTTCAGTTGTCATACTGCTTGTCCTCTGTGATTTCAACTAGCGGGGTTGCACGAACGTTAAAAAGTGTAGGTGTCGCTCGTCTCGACCATGAACGATATCGTCGTAGGCGATCTTTAATCTTTTCGTCAAAGCGCCCACCCCAGGAGCGCCGATACGCTGATCGTTAATAGTCGCTATGGGAGTCACCTCCGCGGCGGTTCCAGTGAAGAACGCTTCGTCAGCTGAGAGCGCATCATCCAAGGTGATCGGATGCTCAGAGGTGGAGATGCCCATGGTCCGCGCGATCTCTAAGACCGTGGCGCGGGTGATGCCTGGTAGGATAGTCCCGAGCGGTGGGGTGATAAGCTGATTGTCTCGCACAATAAAGAAATTCTCCCCCGGTCCCTCAGCGACCAGTCCGTCCGCGTCAAGGAAGAGAGCTTCGTGGTACTTCGTGCCCTGTAATTCGAGCACAGCGAGGATACTATTCGCGTAGTGACCGCAGATCTTCGCGTCAGCGACGGTTGAGCGCGGATGGATGCGGATGTACTTGCTGACCTTGATATCGGCTTGTTCAACACTAATATAAGGACCCCATGGCCAACAGGCGAGCATCATATCTGTGGGGCCGGCGCTGGGATTGAGCCCCATGACCCCGTAGCCATAAAATGCCAGGGGACGAATATATCCATGCTCTAGATTGTTACGTCTGAGTAACTCGCAAGTCGCATCACATAACTGTTCTACCGAATATGGTATTTTCAGATGAAGCACCTGAGCGGAGTAGAATAGTCGTTCAATATGCTCGCGCAGTCGAAATACGGCTGGCCCGTGAGCGGTCTTATACACGCGCATTCCCTCGAAGACACCCCCTCCGTAGTGAAGCGCGTAGGTCATGACGTGAACTTTGGCCTCGGGCCACGGGACGAATTCGCCATTCATCCAGATAAAACTTGTTGGTTGCATCGTATATTCCCCTCCGCTCCCGTGCGCGCTCTGAGTTCTCTATGACGCCCGACACGCGTGGGCCTCAGGCAAAAAAAAGGCCCCGCTGTGAAGCAGAGCCTAATCTTAGCGTACGATTGGCATCTGCCTCAAAGGGGCGGCTTACCGTAGCTAAAAAAAGAGCCAAAGGCGTAGGACATCATCCCCACACGGTAGATGGTAAAAGCGGCTAACGCAAGAGAAACTTTAAGTTTTTCGTTCGGAATCCGGGCTCTACACAGCCTCCAGTACCGATGAGGCTAATCATACGCATGAGAGGGCATTTCTCGTACAAGGGGGAGCTCCTGAAAAGCTTTCGGTGGAGCTGTGCAGGATGGATTGGCGAGGAGGAGAGCTATGAAAATTACGATAATTGGCGCGGGCGTAGCCGTGCTGGGCATTTCGCTTGTGAGTTCTTCGCGGGCTGTCGCCGATGATAAGGCGCACGATTTTTATTTTCAGCAGCAGCAACAACGCTTCATAGTGCAACCCCAGAATGCGCGGATGTTCGCGATGGGCGGAAGTACGCGCTTGACTGAGTCAAACAGTTTGAGTGTCGCTAACAACCCTGCCGGGTTGGGTATGATGAAATACGGGGATATGTCTGAGTCGTATAGCTACAATGAGATATCAGGCAAACAATTCCCGAATGAGACGAAACTCAAAGACAAACAGAACTCAGGACAGGTGTTCGGAGCTGTGCCGATCAATCCGGTGAAGAATGGACTTCCCGACGGAGGTAATTTCGGAATGGGATGGCATGGTCGGTATGGTAATTGGAGCGGTGATCCAGATGACACCAACTCATCGACCTATCAGATGTCAGCGGCCTATGGCAAAGCGATTACCGATACCTTCAGCATTGGGTATGGGCTCACCTATCAAAATGATGAGCTCAATAGCGCTCAGTACGATTATCGCGGCTCCGATAATTTTCTGCATACCCTGGGGGCGCAATACCAGGGAGTGAAAGATCTTGTGCTCGGAGCGACGCTCGCTCTGGGGCATGGAACTCATGACCTACGATACGAGCAGCCGACCGGCACGAATCAAAATGTTGATCAGGTGTCAGCCGCCATTGGCACCGGCGCTGAATATACGATGGGGACGACCTCACTCGCGGCGGGAGTCGATTACACCTACTATCACAATAACGGGAATAATGATCAAAATGACGACATCGCTTTCGGAGGCGACTCGACCGGACACGTTATGAACGCTCGGGTTGGTATTGAGGAGCGTGTAGCCGACTGGTTCTCTCTCAGGGCCGGATATCGATACGGGGGAAATTTTAATTGGCAGTATAAACGTGACTCCCTAAAAGACCTGGATGGCAACGCTCGATACAACGCGGTCTCCCTGGGAGCTGGGGTCCAGTATGCCTTCGATGATGATTCGGTGATTCGAGCTCTCCAGCTTGACTACGGAGTTGAGTATCGCTCTCTCGGATACGACGACTGGCAGCACTTGGTAACCATCGCGACACCCTTCGATCTATGTCTCTAGCTTGCTGTCTCCTCGATATCGGGGGTGTCTGATGATTCCGGCAGCGGACGCATACCATGATTGCGAGGGTTAAACGTGGGATCGCGACGTTCATCGATTCCAGAGAGGTAGGCGCGCGCGGTTTCAACTGGAATGCGCCCCGTCTGACCAGATTGAATAACTCCCTGGTATAGCAGCTCGTCTGTGACGCCAAATTGCGACAGGATCATTGCAACATTCGCGCGCACGTCGTCGAGTGAGGAGGCATTGCTGAGAGCCGCATTAGCGAAGTACCCGGTGAAGTCTGTTTTGACCTTTTCATTGCCTTGGCTTAGGAGGTCGATCAGGGGATTAATCCACGAAACCGCGTATTGAGCGAGTGGGTTTGAGAAATCCACTTCATATGGACGACGACCACCGAATTCGGCTTTTGGGCCTCCGTCGATACCGATGTTATAGCGCGAGCCATCGGCTAGCGAGATCGTGTAATCAGGAGCCAGCACCTGTTGTTGGACCAAAAAGTCGCGCACGGAATCCCGAACTCGCTGATCGCGATGCTTACCCGTTTTGATGCATCCGAGGAGTCCTCCCACCAAGGTTCCGGCGGCTGCTCCGATAGCTGTGCCGATTCCGGGGCAGATAACGGTGCCGATCGCGGCGCCCACAGCTAAGCCGTTCGCGGCGCCCGCCGCTGGAGTAGATCGGCCCCACGAGAGGGCGATGTTGGCCGCCCCCATGATACCACCGACAATCGCCATCATTGAGCTGGCTGACGTGCCAGCTATCTGTGTGAGCCCGCTGGCGCTGGATGTTGTGGCGGCAGCGGTCGCAGAGCCTCGATAGCTTCCCTTGGCCCGGGCAGTTTGACTCGCCTCAAGTCCGAGGGAGAGAGCAGTGGGAAGGACTTGGGTGAGAAAATTCTCGGTTTTTTCGCGACGACTTTGGGTGCTGAAGTTCGATTGCGATTGTGGATCAATTGATTGTTGCGGTAGAGAGCCAAGCTGTACTGGGTTCATGAATGCTCCATAAGTTCAAGTGCTTACTTGGCCTGACCTGGGTCCATGCTGATCACAGTTCGGCGACTAGTATGGGTGTAACAGCCAGGCGAGCTCGTGCGGAGCTCCCTGTAGTATCGATGAAAAAAGGATTTAGTTGCGTGGATTTGACTGTCGAGCCTGGTTACCATAGGCACTCACGGTTCCGGTTTATTCCTCAACGCCGCGGGGGCGTTCGTGGGCGGGGGCGTGGCGATGGCCTCGTTAGATAGTGGAGTGTTGCGTATGTGGAGTCTGGCGCTAAGGTTGGTGATCGGTGTGCTGTCGGCGAGTATCCTCGGGTGTGGAAGTAATCAGAATCTTTCTGGGTCCGGAGCAACAGAGGTCATAGAGATTCAATCGAACGATTCAACCATCCCGCTCGGTGGTGGATCTGTCATAAAGTTTAATTTCTCTTTTGACCATAACGAGGTCTTTACAGATGACGGCAAGGTATATCTTGTCGTCAAGCTACCGCCGCAGCTTGCCTACCGTGACAATTCGGCGGAACTCGATAGGCTAGGTAGCCACGATCGTGATGAGGACCCCTCAATCAAAAAGTGCTCCTCGGGAGAGACCTTTCTGGCATGGACTTTTGATCAATCTGATCTGAGAGATTCCGCCGATCCTTTGGATGGTGGGGACGCGCAACTAAAATTGACCGTAGAGGGAACGCTCGTTGGAGAATTTGTCACGATTGAGGCCGCTGCCGACGACGGCATGGTGCGGTATGAGTGCGCGCGCGAGTTCCGGTCGGACGAGGAAGAGGTGATACGTGTGGAGCAATAGGGCTGACTGGCGTGTCTGGTGGGTGAGGAACTCATAGCGTTATGAGTGCGAGAGACCTTTCGCTTGGGAGATGGATCGTGAACGGTGGATTAGTCGTGGTGATTATGCTGCTGCTCTGCGTGTGGTGTCCCGGCTCACGAGCGGCGGCACAGTCTTTAAGTGCGGGTTCGCTCAATCAGGAATACGCTAATGAGTTGATCAACGAGTCTGTAAACACGAACACCCTCTTATCGTCACAAGATCTTATCTCAAATGGGCGTTATCTCCAGCGTCGACAAGATCAACCTGATACTCAGTATGAGACGTTTCGGTTGCCCGTTGAAATCCCCCTGGGGGAGCCGGATGACAGTGTGAAGCCCTTTATCTCGTCCTCGTTCGGGTTGCTCAAAGCGACTGGTGGAGCAGCGTCTCCAACCGGCGAGGGCGCGGATGATTTCTCGGTCACACGGCTTGTTGCTGTGGCCGCGGGGACCGGCGCGTATATCCGTCTATCGGATGGGATCTACATCGTACCAGGCCTGTCGCTGGCGTATACCCATCTTCGCACCCAATACGATTTCAATAACTCGTACAGCCAGACGGTGCTGGCGCCTTATAGCGACGATTTTTTTGACTGGAGTTTGGACATTGTGACGTATTCGCCGACGATGCGGCTCGTCTTCGAGCGGGATGTCGCGGGGGGGCATGTGAAGTATACCACGGGTTTCGCGCACCTCCTCAATGACTCGATCCATTCGACGAGTAGTAAGATCGATGTCCATTCAGCCTCGGGATTGCTCACTAATCGATTTGAGTTTGAGGAGCCGCTTGGGGTCTCGGTTGTTGGCGGGGATGCGGCGCTTCGCCCCTTCTTTCAGTGGAGCAATATCAGTGGTAAAGCGGCGTCTGGATTGAACGTGGTTAATCTTTTCGAGGTTGGAGCAGACTTTATTTCAAAGCTCAAAGAGTCGTTTGTTATCTTTTCCGAGGTGTATGTAGGCGCGAGTTATGTATCGGGAGATAATTTCGAGGGGTACCACATCGGTTTCGGCGGCCATTTTTAGAACGCGCAACCTTGGCAGGTCAGCGTGAGTAGAGCTTACGCGCTGAGCGCGTGCCAGACTTCCTTGGTTTTTCGCTCGAGCTCCTCGAGTGATGAGTCATTAACGAGAACGAAGTCACTGCGTTCAAACTTCTGACTGTCAGGTAGTTGAGCGGAGAGACGCAGGCGCGCCATCTCCTCAGTAAAACCATCTCGACCCATTATTCGACGAACTCGGAGATCCTCCGGTGCCGAAACGAGGATGACCTTCTCGAGTTCGGGCATAGCTGTACGGGATTCGAAGAAGAGTGGAATCACATAGGCTATCACCGGCACTCCGGAACGACGCAACTCGGAGAGCTTGTCCAGCCAACGCTTTCGAATGAGGGGGTGGAGGATCGATTCGAGCAGCTTCTTCTTTTCAGGGTTAGAGAAGATGATTGATGCCAATATCGGGCGGTTCAGCGACCCATCAGCCAGGGTAAGGGGCTCAGAAAAATTCTCCACTATCTTGGCGAGCCCCTCACTGCCTGGTTGCACCACTTCTCGGGCTAGAATATCCGCATCGACAACTTTTGCTCCCCAGGACTCAAAGAGCTTAGCGACCACGGATTTGCCGGAACCTATGCCTCCCGTGATAGCTACAACTCTCGTTTTTGACGGCATGAGGATTCCTTGCCTATGAACCGAATGATCAGGCTTGTTTGTTTCTCCCCCAATCGCGTCCGCTGCTGAGGGCTTTTCGATACGCGTGGTTAGGTTGCCTTAGGCTATCCGTCAAGGCAATACACCCAAATATCAGATCTCGAGGATTCAGGACCCGGTTGGCTATTTATTTTGACGGTCGATTCGACCTGACGTAGTCTATCGATGTTTATAGGAAGCATATATGACAGACGAAAAGCACCCTGAATCCCCGGCTGAAGAATCAGACGCTCAGCCACTTCGAATTGATGAGGCGGCTGAAGACATTAGCCGAGCCGCGCGAAAACGGTCTCAAGAACTTGACGACGACGATGATACCTGGACCAACCAACCCGCTAAAGACCGGGAAGAGGAGCTAGGGGAGGATCTTGAGGACGATCTTGAGGAAGACGAGCAGGCGCGGGCCCCGCGCAAGGCCATCAATAATGGCCGAGATGTTTTGTGCGAGGAGCTCCCGGATAGGGCACAGCGCGCCAGTCTTCGGATGAAGCCGTATCTGACCTCAACGCTCGTGATGGAGTTGACCAACTCTGGGGAGCGCTTTCTTTTTGATTGGAGAGAAGACGTGGCTAAGGTAATCCCGCTGTCGCGGGAGGCGGCTTTGTCATGCGATGAGACCCTTGGGCATGTATCGACTGCTGAAAAGGTGAATGTCGATTCCATTATCTCTCTCTCAGAGCAGCACCTCATGTCGATCCGTTCTGGAGATCTCAACCCGCAGGTGGGCATGTTGACTGAAAAGATAAGAGTCAAAGGCAAGGTGTCGCCCGCGGTATACATCTTCAACTTGATCGCCCCTCGACCACGACCGTAACTCTCGGTCTTACCCGGGGCCTTACTAGTGGGTGCTTTGTGCAAGCCTACAGGGCTTTTTGCTCCGATTCGGTCGTATTGTCCAAATATCGTATTGTCCCGATGTGAAGTGTCGCCGATCAGGTGCGGATGCTATGGTTTT
>JAFMIS010000088.1 GCA_017853915.1 bacterium | reverse complement strand
AACAGAGTCGCCTGTTCCTCCCCAGCATCCAGAGAGGAAAGTCAGGAGGCAGAGGGTCGTCAGGGTCAACACTCTCTTTAAGGCAATGGCCAAGAGCCCGTTAGAGCCAGGGCGTGAATTGCAAAGTGGTTGAACGCTGCGCAGAAAAGCCTCCCAAGCTATGGTACCGGTGACTCGATAGTTCCCATGAAGGGAACTGCCGGGTATGATAGGAGGCCTGGCCGGGAGCGGCAAGGGGCACAAACCGGTAAATATCAGCTAGCCCCTGATCCCTGAAGAAGGTGTTCTATGAAGACATTCAAGACGGTGGAACAATGTAGGGCCGCTTTGCGAGCTGCTCGTGCTGGCGGAGCGACCGTCGGATTCGTCCCGACGATGGGCGCCCTGCATGAGGGGCACATTTCATTAGCGCGGGCCTTGCGCTCGTACTGTGACATCCGGGTGTGTTCTATTTTTGTGAATCCTACTCAATTTAACGATCCGAGGGACTACGAAGCCTACCAGGTGAACCTTCCAAAAGACCAAGAGATGCTCGAGGCCGAGGAAGTGGATTTCCTGTTCGCTCCAAACGTTACGGAGGTCTATCCGGAGGGATACCAGACAACCGTGTCCGTAAACGAGATCTCCAAGCCCTTCGAGGGGGCGCTCCGTCCGGGGCACTTCACGGGAGTAGCATCGGTCGTGACGATTCTTTTTAATATTGTGGAACCGGATGTCGCTATATTCGGCGAGAAGGATTTTCAGCAATTGACGCTGATTGAGCAGATGACCCGCGATTTGAAGATGGATATTCGGATCGTTCGGGGCGCGCTGGTGCGCGATAAGGATGGCTTGGCCTTAAGCTCCCGAAACGCGCGCCTCTCCGCTCAAGGCCGCAATCACGCGCTTCTCATCAGTAAGGGCTTGTTCGCCGCTGAGCAGGCATTCAGAGAGGGGCAGCGAACAGCCACAGCTTTGGCGCATATTGTTCGAGCGAGTATTGAGAAGATGCCTGAGCCGGTTATCGACTATATCGCCGTGGTGGATGACAGCACCTTGCAAGAGGTCCAGACCGTGCGAGGGGCGTGTCGGATACTTGTGGTAGCGCGAGTTGACGGTGTGCGTCTACTCGACAACATCGCGCTACCTGGTTGAAGAGTGGGGTGTTAGCTGGCGTCGTTGGGAGGAGAATCGAAACGAGCTCGTCGGCTCTCCCGGGCCTTTGCGAGATCTATGAGGCTTGGAGATTTGCCCCCTCGCTTTACGGCAATAGTCGCCGTCGCGGACTTGCCTCCTGGCACAACCTCAAGTCGACGCTCTCGCGTAGGTGGCAGCTCGTCATCATTCGAGACGTTGCCGAGTGAGGACACTATGCTATCGTAGAGCGCGTCCTCAAAATCTTTGAGCGAGCGCTCTTCCTCTGAGAACATTCTCTTTTCACCCTGCGCTATTTTGGAAACGACTCGGGATAAAAGCGGTATGATCTTTCTGCGCTCAGATTCGCTAAGCTGCGCGAGGCTGTCGAGAAGGGTAGCGGTTCCCTCACCACCGACTCCCTCCATCAACGTCTGTAGTTGGAGCTGGAGGCTTAGAAAATTTCTTGTAAACTCTCCTCCCTTAGAACGGCTCATTGTCTGTACTCCCAAGTCCTTCAATAGTTCGGCAAACCGTCGTGATCTGCCCTTTGTTGTTACTTGATCATATATCTGCATAGAGGTTCTCCTTGCTTCAGGTGTAATAGGAATTTTTCACAAGGCGTGCCAATCCTAAGGCATTGAAATAATTGAAATAGCTCGGCAAGTGCCTGTATGTGCCGAGGACAGTGTAGGAAATCAGGACGGTGTGGCCCGTCCAGCTTCACTGCGCTTTTAGGCGACCTTGCGCGATGCGCGGGCATTGCGGGCAATGTAATTAGAGATGCTCACGGGATCATAGCCATTCATGGCGTATTGTTCGGTCTGTGAACCGTGCGGAACAAAGGAGTCACCAACACCGAAGCGCTTAATAGTGGTTCTAAGGTTGATCCCTTCATCGTTTGCGAATTCGATAACCGCTGAGCCAAAGCCCCCGGCGATTGAATGATCTTCAAGGGTGCAGACGACATCGTATTTCGGTAATTCGCGGCGAAGAAGCTCTGTGTCGAGCGGCTTGGCGAAGCGAGCATTAATTATGGCGCACTCAATCCCATGGTCGCTGGAGAGTTTCTCGGCGGCTATGATCGCGTTCTGAATGATAGGACCAAAGCACACGAGGAGAGCGTCCGTTCCCTGTCGAACTATCTCGCCTTTGCCAATAGGAAGTTTTTTAAGCTCCGGATCGAGAGCGACCCCGGAACCATTGCCGCGCGGGTACCGCACCGCCGCTGGGGCCCCAAGCTGCGTGGCCGTGTACAGCATGTGACGGAGCTCGTTCTCATCCTTCGGAGACATAATCGTCATGTGTGGGATGGCGCGCAGGTATCCGATGTCAAAGACGCCCTGGTGGGTCTCCCCATCATTACCGACGACTCCGCCTCGATCGATCGCGAAGGTGACAGGGAGCTTTTGAATACAGACATCATGAACAACCTGATCGTATCCGCGCTGTAAAAATGTTGAGTAGATCGCGGCGATAGGTTTCACTCCCTCACACGCAAGTCCCGCGGCGTAGGTCACCGCGTGTTGTTCGCAGATACCCACATCAAATACTCGCTCTGGTAGCACGGCCTGAACCTTGTCGAGTCCCGTACCACTAGGCATCGCGGCAGTGATCGCTACGACCTGTGGATCCTGCTTCGCGATCTGTATGACCGCATCGGAAAAAATAGCGGTGTACGAGGGAATCTTCTTTGGGGGAGTGATTGGAGCCGATCCCTTAAATTCACCCTTCGATCGATCGAACGGGACTACCCCGTGCCACATGATCGGATCTTCTTCAGCCGGTTCGTAGCCCTTACCTTTGACGGTATGGCAGTGAACAATCACGGGGATGTCTTGTAGCTTGGCGTTTTCAAGGGCTTGGATCACGGCCGCGAGGTTGTGACCATCAACCGGCCCGATGTAGCGAAAGCCGAAGGCCTCAAAAAGCATCGCTGGTGTGGAGAAGAATCCCTGGGTCGCTTCCTCTGCTCGGTCCATAGCTCGATAAAGCAGTTCTGGGATGTATCCTTTTTTGTAGAGATTTTTCACCGTCTCACGGGCTCGGCTACTCGCGCCGCCCGTAACCGTACGAGAAAACAACCAACTCAGGGCTCCGACGTTCTTTGAGATCGACATCTCATTGTCATTGAGTACGACGATAAAGCGCTTTAAGCCGAGATCCCCGGCATGGTTAAGGGCCTCAAACGCCATGCCCGACGTAAGAGAGCCATCTCCGATGACGGCAGCAACATAGCGATCGGGAGCCTGAGAATTTAAAGCGACGCGCATTCCGACCGCCGCGGAGATACTCGTACCGGCATGGCCGGCGCCGAAGGCATCGAATGGACTCTCATTCCTCTTGAGAAAACCGGAGATGCCATTGAGGGTTCGGATACCCCCCATCTGATGACGGCGACCGGTGAGCATTTTGTGGACGTACGCTTGGTGTCCTACGTCCCAGATAATCCTATCGTGCGGAGTGTCGAAGACCGTATGAAGAGCGACCGTCATCTCGGTTGCTCCCAAGCTCGAAGCAAAGTGCCCTCCGGATCTACTCACAGTGTCGATCAGCTCGTTGCGCAATTCGTGGGCCACCTGATCAAGCTCGTGTGGCTGTAGGCCGCGAAGATCCTCAGGTAGCTTCAGGGTGTCGATTAACTTCTCTTCCATCGGGCCTAAGCATACATGGTACCGGCTCTTTCAATCAAATAGGGAAAAAGTGGAGACCATGGCCAAGAAAAGTGAGAAATCAATAGGTTAGAGGGACGCGCTGCCGAGCTCAATGGCGCATGGAGGCGTTCCAGCATTTTTCGGCGCAGCGTTGGCGCGACGCATCGAAGTTAAGTCTGACTTTTGCGAATAGTCCAGCGCCACCTATCCAGGGCTATTAGCATGAGTGAGATGTCGGTGCATTCGGCCTTAAATAGCGCTTCTGTTACATAGTGTAGTTCGCATACTCGACTCGATAGCGTTCCCCAAGAGGCGGGTTCTCGCCGCGGACTTTTGGAAATCGCTACATGCCGTGCGATGGGAAACTCAGACAGAAATTGTGAGCGCCCGCTTGGACGCAGTCAGCGAGAGGAAAACGAGGGCGAGTACCGCATGAAACTGCGTGGCAAGAGTACTGAGAATACTGATTTTAAGCTGCCGAATGGTATCGAAAACCGTCGGGCCTACAAGTGAATCGCCGAGGTGAAAAAGCCTCTCTATCAGCGCTCACGTGGTAGGCTCTATGCGGTGTTCGGGTTAGTGCCTTCGGGGATGTGTTGTGGTTTTGTCTTGGTGATGATCCACTTCAATTGTGCCTGATAGGCGCCCGAGGGACGGCACGCATGCACATGGGCGGCTCAGTATGATAATCGACTTATGAAATACAACAGAAGAAACGTGTCTGATGGAGTTAATGTCTTGGTGCAGCTCCCTGAGGAGATTTGATTGGTGGAATTCAATCTACAAAGATCTTCTCAGCTCATCCAGGATGGTTCGTAACCTTTCGATGTCGTCTCATGGGAATTGACGTGATGGTATCGCAGTAATCGCCGAGAGCCCTCTCCAGGTTTATACAAAATCTCTCTCCAAGTTCCGCTGAGTTGGTCGACGAACAGAGTTCTACGTCGTACTGACCAATATAGCGTGTGTAAGAGAATATTGTTGGTTCTTGTTGGGCGAATACCTCGATCGTGCGCAGTCCGGCTCTTGAATTGTCTCTGAGCTTAATTCTGTGGACCGTCGAGTAAAACCCCAGTTCCTGAAGCTTCTCGACGTTCGGCCACACGTGATATCCCACGATAACCTTCCGCTCTCGGAGGCGCCGCACTCGATACTCAAATGTAGCGACCGGAAGCTTGAGAGTACGAGCGATGCGAGCGTGCGAATCCGTGTTAATCGTGGCGAGAGCCCTCACGATTTGTCGGTCCACGTCATCAAGCATGATGGACCCAGAAGCACATGCCACAGAGGAACTCCTTGAATCCACCCTCTCTGGATAGAGATATTTGAGAGGATAATCGGTAATAGATTGAATGACCGAGATTTCCTTGCGCGCAAACACATCCCCGAATCGCTCTGAGATATCGCTAAAAAACGCGCCAAGCTCCTCGGCGCTCCTCGTGTACAGATCGATTCGATAGGGCGTTTCGGTGCCGGCAAATTCCCCGAAGTATCCGACCACTTTCGATGATTCAAGAAAAGCGCAAAGTGCCGTCGTTTTGTTGCGGGCGTGTCGTGTTAGCGCGAACCACAGAGCGTGGATGGAGTACCCGAGCAAAAAAGCGTTTACAATAACTCTACGCGTCAAAAGCTTTTGGTCGTATAAGTTGTTGAGAGCATATCGACACGCATGCGCCTTTGAGCGGGCTAACCGCGCTAGCTCCGGAAGGGAGGCATCACCGTTTAGGCTTAATAGACTCAAAAGCTTCTGCTCAAGAGAGGATAGTTTCATAGAGAGAGGGTATGCTAGAGGACACAGTTTGTCCAAGCCGGCACTCTTAAAAATGCCGCGTGGTGTCGTAAGATTTACAAAGAGAGAGCTTCAATCTTGAGGAATATGACAATCTTTTGAATTAAAAGAAACCGCTTATTTACTATAAGGGCATGACTCCCGAATCTTCAAGTAAAAAGCAATCAGTCAGCGCTACCTTGGGGCAGTTGGAATTTCCGGTTCTGGATAGGAGCGCGAGATTAGTCTTACAATCAGGCCTCTATTCGAGGCTCTCAATCTCACAGGACGAGATCGTAAAGACGATCGTGGTCGGCGATGCTTCAGCTCGGGAGGGTGGCGCTCACGACGAGGCGCATATGAGAACAGTCTCCCTGGTGCGCTATCAAAGGCGACTTGAATCGCTGGGAGTGTGCATGCCCAAGACGCGAATCGAAGAATCCCTGAGCGAACTGGGAGCGCCTACAATTGAAATGGTAGTGGAGAGGATCCCAAATGCGACTGCGCTTGTGACCCTTCCATTAGCGGCAGCTGGCGACCAATACCAGTTCGTAGCATGTATCACGCGGGAGATGACGAAGGTTATTCATTCGCAATACGGAGAGATGCCAGTGGGATATGACAGTGGCTTTGATAATTTTATCCTGTACGGTGGGTGTTGTTACTTAATTGACATCTATCCTCCGCGGCTGGGCTATCTCGTTCGGGATGACGGCTGTATAGAACGACTACCTCCAGAGCGGCTGCTGGTGAACTATCCAGAGGTGGCTCCTTTGCCTCCAGGAAAGATTGCTGAACTTCAGCGCTGCTACTACACCCCCGAGGGTACGGCTGAGCACATAGCTGTGTGGGCCATAGCTACCGCCTGCGCGCGCCAGGATCTAGACGCGCACGGCCACTGGTGGCGACTGGAGAGTGCCCAGTCGGCGACGGAAGCCGTGTACGACACTCTTCGCCACGAGGGATTCGCGAGGTCTGTGGATCCACTTCACTCGTTCCTGTCTAGTGTTCGTGGCACGCAGGCCGTGCGCCATCGACACGCGCGTGTTCAGTCTCGATTTGCCCCCGCATTTTTTCAATGGGAGTCCATATGCAACTTATTCTCGCCGCAGCCGGCCAAGGATCACGTATGGGCCCGCTAGGGGCCCACCTACCAAAAGCACTTATTCGCGAGCCGACTTCTCATCAGCCGCTTTTGCATCATATCTATAAGCGGATTGAGGCGGAGAGCTCGTTGGATCACATCATTATTGTTGGAGCCAGCGACTCACCCTCGGCCGGGATGATAGCGGAATCCACCAAGGTATTCCCTTTCAAGCTGCGCCCCGAAGTGTCAGTGGTGTTGGGGGACAGACGCGGCGTGGGATTTGCTTTTCTCCTCGGTCTTGAGCGAGCAGTCAGTCTAGGGCTTGAAAACACTTTGCTTTCCGTGGCTGACAGTGTAGCTACAACCTATGGCCAGCTTACCAGACAAAACGGCTCCGTTGTTGTCGGTGTTACTCGCTCGTATGCGGAGGGCGGAAAACAACACTCGACTATTCTGGTAGATAGCGACGGATGGTTGCGACCTCTGTCAGCTCCCCAATCGCGGTGTTCAGCGCGCAATGTTGCGGGCATGTACGCGCTGCGAGGGGACGCGATTACAGAGTACATCGATATCTTTAGGGAGGAGCTGTTACGAAACTCTCACCAAGACGCGATGAATGCCAAGGGAGAGTATCGGGTGTCATGGGTATGGGAATCCTTTCAGGAGCGGGGATATTCGGTTCGAACGGCGGATGTCGGCGAGATAGCGGAGATTAATTTTCCGGAGGATCTAACGCGCTTTAGAGACTTCTTCAGGGCATAGGCGTTCGCACTGAGTGATCTGGCTGAAATGACATGGAGACTGCCGTGAAACCTGTCTCAAGAGGTTGAAGCGGAAGTCTCTCGGTCTCCCGGAGGGCGCTCGCAGGCACGTGGCCGCTTGTAGCTCTCACATGGCTCCATCGCTATCCACAAGGGCGCGAGCGTGACTCCTACAGATACTGACTTCTATGAAACTTATAGCGATGGCGTAGCGCCGACCGAGTCCGCGCCCGGAGCCAACCATTTAAACCAATTCAATCGACTGTCCGATTGCTAACACGTTTCTCTTCCCTCGGAAGAGCAGATCTATGCCGTCTCCCTCGCCAAGGTGGGCAACAGTAACGCTCGCATGTGTCAATTCGATCTTAACTCGAGAGCCGTTCCACATGAGCGGGAACGAGATCTTTTTGAATGCTTTCGGAAGCGCAGGATTAATCGATAGAATTGGGCTCTCTAACGCAGACTTGATACCAGCGAATCCATATACGATGTTCATCCAGTTTCCAGCGCACGCTGCGATGTGAATGCCCTCCGCTGGACCGCCATGCGAAAAGTCGACGTCAATCATGCTGCTCTTTAACCAGAACTCCCACGCATCCCGTTGCTTGCCAAGACGACACGCCAAGATGCTGTGAATCGCTGCAGAGAGCGATGAATCGTGCGTCGTCAGGGGAACATAATAGTCCCACGCTTGATTGATCTCCTGGTCGGAGTACTCATTGCCGAAAAGGAACATCATCATCAGCACATCGGCTTGCTTGAGGTTTTTTGAGCGATAGAGACGCTCTTGGGAAACCTGCGCCGCGTACGTTTTCGAGCGATCTCGCCATTGATCAAACGCTGGGTCAGCGAGCGTCTCGAAGGCCTCATTTTGAAGAACAAGGCCATCCTGTCGACGCAAGATCGGCAACTCCGACGCCAGCCTCCGAAATTCCGCGACTTCATCGGCCGACGCTCCACCCCGAGATCCCACAGTGGCCGCAAGCTCCAGGTTGAATTTCACCATCTTATTCGTGTAGGCGTTGTTGTGGCTAATGGGGCTGTATTCATCCGGTCCCATGACACCGAGCAACGCAGGCCTGCCTCTGGTCGGGATCTCGTCGATACGAGAACTCCAGAAACGAGCCCCCTCGACGATGACCCTCGCTATATCCTCCGTATAATATTCATTCCCTGTCGTAGCCGCCGCAATGTGAGCGAATGCGTACGCGATATCAGCAGTGACGTGCACCTCGTGGTCACGGTACTGCCACGATGCGCACGATTCTATGCCACTCTTGTCAGATTCCCACGCATAGCGAGCGCCGGAATATCCGTACTCCCGAGCGTTTGCTTTTGCCGCGTCGAGGGTGAGCGCCCTGAATCTCATCAATTGCCTCGCGCGCGTCGGATCTGTGTACAG
>JAFMIS010000087.1 GCA_017853915.1 bacterium | reverse complement strand
TGAACGATATCCTCAAGCGAGACACTCTGATCCTGTCGGCGCTTTCGTAACTTCATGAAGGCGGCGTTCACAGTAACGCGATACAACCAGCTCGAAAATGATGACTTTCCCTCGAAACTGGCGATCTTTCGATGCACCGTCGTAAAAACATCTTGGAGAACCTCTTCAGCGTCTTCGTTATTTCGCGTGAGGCGAGTAGCCAAGCTGAATACTTTATTACTGTAGCGAGAGACCAACTCCTCAAAGCTATCCTGATCTCCCTTTCGAAACTCCTGAATTAACTCCCGGTCAGACTTCCTGTTGGCTATCATACAAAACCTCTCCACAGACGTTGAACCCGCTCCCCGAACAACAACTGCTCGCTCCGACCGCCCCTCACGGGTACATAATCTCGGCACCAGCTGAAACCCTCGGCCCGTGAGACATCCCCTACTTTCGTTAGCCACGAAGCGGCGGACACTCTCCAAACCTCACACCTCATAGGGAGGCTAGATGCGAAAAGCTTGCCATCTCGCGCCCGCGATGATGCAGGATCGTTAAAAAAGGATGCGCATAATAAATTCAGCCGCTTAGAGAAAATAGCTGCCGCATGGTCGTCAGAATTTAGACACTCCCTGTCACGGTTTCACGCGGGGTGGTCAAAAAAGAGGCAGTTCTTGCCCGGTAAGAATGACCACCGTAAGAATGACCACCGTAGACCCGCAGTCGCTACGGCAGGTCCGCGAATCAGATGTTTTACCTCTCCGCTTGCGGTGCTACGATCCCCTGTGAAAGGAGAACTCGGTATGACTTCAGAGAACGACAAGACCAAAGACCCCTCATTCACCGTTGTAGACAAACGACGCTTTGATACCTCGGGACAGGAGCGAGACAGCGAGCCATCCCAGAAAAATTCGCCGAATACCCCTCCTAACAGCTCAAGCGCATCCGAACAAAACTTCTCGCTCGAGGGATCTCCCCATGACTCCGAGAAGGAACCGGTCGCCTTTACCTCATTTATAATGTCGCTCGCGACTCAAGTGTTGGTTCAATTGGGCGAAATGCCCGCTCCCTCAGGTATGGAGATCCCGGTGGACAGAGAATCAGCGCGTCAGACGATTGACATCCTGGCCATGCTGCAGAGGCGCACCAAGGGGAACCTCTCTCAGGAGGAGTCGCGTTTTTTAGAGGAGGTACTGCACTCTCTTCGAATCTCATATCTTAATAAGAAGGCGAGTTAGGAGAGGCGCGCTGTTGAGGTCACCCCACTAACGCGGACTTAAAGTACGTGTAGCTAGCGGCAATCATCGATTACATAAGGCATCAAACCCCATGCAGCACCATTTCACGCTTCTCGGATGCGGGACATCAACGGGCGTTCCACTACCCGGGTGCTCATGTCATGTGTGTCTGTCAGGGCATCCAAAAAACTTCCGAAATAGAACCGCGGGAGCTTTTCACCTCGCGAGCGGCGAAGTGATACTCATCGACTCGGGCCCAGATCTGCGGCACCAAGCGCTCCAGCACAACATCTCTCGGGTTGACTCCGTGATATTTACCCATGCTCACGCCGATCACATCCTCGGCACCGACGATCTACGCGCCTTTAATTTCACAAGCAAACGGCGCATCACATGCTATGGAAGCTCTGAGACCCTCGATGGAGTTCGAAACGCTTTCCCATACATCTTCAATCCAAAACCCACCTATCTTGGAGGACTCGTTGCGCAGCTTGACCTCGTCTCGATCGATCCCCAAGGATCCTCAGACATTCATGGACTCTCATGCCACTTCTTCCCCCTTCCACATGGCGATACAACGGTTACTGGGATTCGCGTGGGTGATCTCGGTTATGCCACTGACTGCAAGGGGCTCTCCCCACGCGCGACTGATGTCCTCCGTGGGGTGACTACCTTATTCTTAGACGGCCTACGCTGGGAGTCCCATAACACCCACAACTCGATTCATGAGGCATGTGAGATAGCTCGAGAGCTTGGAGCGCAAACGACCTACCTGATTCACACCACTCATTCAATCGATTACGACGAAGTATCGCGGCAACTACCCAAGGGTATCGAGCTAGGATACGACGGGCTGCGTGTCGCATTTCAGGATTAGCTTCCACTGTTGAGTCCGCTCGCGGACTAACCGTAGAGGCGACGCTACATAGCGCTTTAACCTGACTTACCCCATAAAGCCAACGCACCGGAACAGTGTAGGTTCTTCTCCTTTGTGGAGTCACATGGACACACCTGTCACCTCTGTTGGTAATTGCTCGATCTCCACCCCTGAAACGCAGCCTGAATTCGAGGCTCACCTCCTCGCGCTCTCGCTTGAGGAGCTGCAGAGAGTATCGCCGGAATGGTCAACGCTGAGCTCTCTCCCGCGCTGGCGCGAACCTTTTTTCCAACCGGAATGGTTCTCCGCGTTCGCCCTCACTTTTGCTAAGGGTTTGCAGCTGTACTTACTTAGCGCTCGCTGGCAGGGCTCCCTTGTGGCAGCGGCTCCTCTGCTGCGAGCAAACACCCATTTTGGCCGCATCCCCGCGCGCACCTACCGCAGCCTATCGGGCCTCCATTCGTGTCGCTACGACCTCCTGCATGCCCCTGCCTATTCCACCCAAGTGGGACATGCGCTTTGGTCGACGATACAGCGCGATCCTTGGTGGGAGGTTATCGAGGCGCTCGACGTACCGGAGGGAGGCGGCTTTACCACTCTACTACCGCACGCTCAGCGCGAGGGATTTCTAATTGGCGTATGGCCTACTCGTAAGAGCCCATACCTGCCAATTCCCGCAGTTGGACACGATCCATTTTCTTACTGCCCCGTCGGATTTCGCGGATGGCGCTCAAAGCTTGCGCGGAAGTTACAACGACTGCGCCACACCGGCGAAATCTCATTCGATTGCAGCTACTCCGCGCAACCAGGCCTTGACGAATTTCTTGCGCTTGAGGCAGCCGGCTGGAAGGGTCAGCGAGGTAGCGCGATAGTATTGGATAAAACCACCACTGAATTTTATACCCGCATTGTGGACTCTTTCGCCCGACGCGGGGCACTCCGCTTCTGTTCGCTCAGGGTAGACGCAAAACCGATCGCCATGCACCTTGGACTCCTTATGAACGGGACGTACTTTGTTCCAAAATCCGCTTATGACGAGACGTTCGCGCGATTTTCCCCCGGGCACCTCCTTGTCCACCACGTTCTTCATGAACTTCCCTCTATGGGCGCCCGCACATACGATTTTCTGGGCCCTGCCGCTCAATGGAAGAGCATGTGGACATCGCACACCCGGGCGCATCACAATTACTATATCTTTCGACCATCGGTGAGAGGTCGGTTGCTGCATTTTGCGATTACGCAGGCTGCCCCGCGCCTGCGAGACCTGCGATATCGGGTATGGGGCGATCCACAAGCAGTGCCCTCAACACATGATATGAGGCACGCTGGGGCGGCTAAAAAAACATGATACCTTAAATACTTCATCCCCTTGGTCGTGTTGGTGTTCGTCAGCAACCAGGCCCAAGTAACAGGCGCACGTATCGGTCGCTAACCGACAAAGTAACTCGCTCGGTTCATGTGGGGGATGCGAGCATCGATCTCCGCAAGCAACTCTCCCATGCCGATCCGTTTCGCAGCCGATACCCCTATCGCGTCCAACTCTCGCCGCAGAGGCTCTACCTGTTCAGATGAAACACGATCAATCTTATTACATACCACTAGTTCCGGCGCTGATCCCAAATTCATCTGCTCCAAAATTCTACGTACCGCTTTGTACTTGGGAATGGCGTCAGAATCGCTCGCGTCCACCACATGAACAAGTAGCGCCGCGTCGTAGAGCTCCTCAAGAGTCGCTCGAAAGGCGGTCTCCAATTCCTGTGGGAGCTTTCGAATGAATCCCACCGTATCGCTCACGATCACCGTTCGTCCCCCGCTATGGGCATGATCCTCAGATGAGGTGCTCGGCACAAAGAGCCGTCGCTGACTCGGGTCGAGAGTAGCGAACAATTTATTTTCCGCTAGCACCTGACTGCCTGTGAGCAGGTTGAACAGAGTTGACTTGCCCACATTCGTATATCCTACGATCGATACCAATTGAAGCTGATTCTCGCGTCTGCGCCCTCGACGAAAATCTCGAGACTCACGCACCTTGCTTAGTCTCCGCTCCAGCTCCGAGATCCGATCTCTGATACGTCGCCTACCCAACTCAAGCTTCGTCTCTCCCGGCCCCCGTCCGCCGATTCCTCCGGACAATCGCGACAGCCCAGCGTCTTTCTCGACCAGGCGGGGCAGATTGTATTTGAGCTGTGCCAGCTCAACCTGCAAACGTCCATCGCTACTCTGGGCACGCTGCGCGAAGATATCGAGAATAAGCATGCTGCGATCGATAACTTTTAACTCGGTTGAATTTGTGATTGAGCGCCACTGCGATGGCTTTAATTCCGCGTCAAAAATAAGCACCTCAGCGCCCGACCGCAGACACCGCAACACAAGCTCCTGCAATTTACCACTGCCAATAAACGTCTTAGGATCGATTCGTCGATGTTGGACCACTTCATCGATGATTTTTACTCCTGCCGTGCGCGCCAGTTCCCTGAGCTCCAGCATTGAAGTCTCGCTATCAACCTCTTTTGAATCGTATACTCCAACGAGCACAGCCCCGATCTCATCACTCGCGAGCTGAACTACCTCTGCCGCCAGACTCTGCTCTACCGACTCAATAAACTCATCGAAGTTCAATTCATACGCCCCGAGATCCCTCACCTCCTCCGTCACCGATGCGGCGGTATCGCTTCCCTTCGCTGGGATAAGATACGCATACGTCATCGAGGTGCGATTGGGCGCGCTCCGCAGGCTCACGACCGCGTCCAGACGCAGCCGCTCTAGGTCAGCATAGACGTCAAATGGAATGGCGGCCTGCGTCTTATCTTTGCTCAAATCGGTGAACACGAGCCGCACGTTGCGTAGGCGAGCCCGCCCCAAACGGTAGCGACCAAGGTCCGGGATGTAGAGAATCTCTTTTGTGCCAACCATGACCTCCTCTATTCGGCCCTGTCTATTGATGAGCACTCCGATTCTTCGTCGTAACGTCTCCGCGAGGGAGACCATCTCACGCGCTAGATCAAGCGACACGATCTCTGAGTGCGATACTGATCGTTGGAACAGTCGCTGTATTGATCGAAGCTCGGAGGGTGCCAGACCCTTTGTATTTCCAGAAATCTCTGCTGCCATACCAAAAAAGGAGTGTACACCTTTTAGCGCGAAGTTTCATCACTCCTTGGCTGCTGGGGGTCGACTTGTTTTTTGATGTGTCGCCGCCGCCAAAACAAGAAATCTCGCTAATTGGGGATTGGAGGCAAAGTGCAGAAAATGCAGGGTGCTACACGATTGAGCGGACGCCGAATATCCCTCCAGGTACGAGCCGCCGTGGGCGGATTCGCACCGCAATGTGTTTATAATCGGATCGGCCATACCAACACTTCTACCCCGTATCTGCCACTCTCCTGATGAGAACCCCGATATAGCAGCCCCAACTGATCCGAGGACTGACTCCTCTACTATCGAGGCACGCACAACCTGTGGTCGCTCGCGGACTTGCATGGCATCAGCGGGAATCAACCCTACACCGGGGAAGACTTTGGGGGCATTCATGAGTTTATAGCTACGACAGAGCAGCGCTGTGCCCGACCCCTCTGAGTATACCACCCCGCCCGCTGCTGAAAATTCGAGTATCGAGCGGAACAGTCTCGTGTTAGCACTCACCAGGTCCGCGCACTCCGAGAGATATGCTCCCGGTATGTATATTCCTCCAATCGAACGTGGCAACGCGGCGTCGGCGAGAGGGGAGAAAGAAACGATATCCGCGCCGACAAGCCGCAAGATATCAAGATTATCCTGATAACAGAGCCCAAAAGAGCTGTCATCCGCGACCGCGATGCGACAACCACCATGGCGCACCACCGGCATTGCGTCTTCGTACTCAAGCGGCTTCGCACACGCAGCGAGCGAGAGGATTCCATCCAGATCGACATTCGAGGAAACCACATGTTCTATCTCTGATAGAAACTGCAAAGGCACCGCGACAAAACCCTTCTCTTGTATCACGCCGTACGGTGGAAGCTCTCCTTTGACCTTGAGCTCCGGTAGCGCGCCAAGACATGGAACTTGTCCAAGCGTGCTTATCACATCAGAGAGCTCCCTCTTAGTTGAGTCCATCGCCTCAGGTAAAGCTTTATCTCCCCGTATACGATTGACAACACATCCACCGAATGAAGCATTCCCTCGAACACTTCGCGATATCTCCGCTACTTGTTTCTCCATGTTCGAGTAATCAAGCGCGAGTACAATTGGTGCCCCCATGAGGCGCGCCAACTCGCGCTCCGCGTGTTGAGGAGTCGCGCCATGGTCGGTTCCGATTCCCTCCGCGCCATCGATCAAAATGAGATCTGCTCCTCGAGACGCCTGTCCAACAACAGCGGCAATTTCTCGCTGATTCAATACCCCCGGATCAAGACAACGGGTGTAACGGCGAGTTATGCGATGATAGATTACCGCCTGTTGCAAAGCGCGCCCAACCACGACGCACGACACACTGACTCCTCGACGCCGAAGCGCCAAGAGAAGTCCAGTCACGAGCAGGGATTTTCCAACTCCTACACCTGCTCCAGTGACATACAGACGAGGGACCGAGCTGATCGCCATGCCAACGTATCCTTCAATACTAGCTCCGGAGCTACTCTCAAGGCGCGCCAGAAAACGTTTCTTCAATGATGGATATCGGTAATAACCACGCCAAACCTTAGCGCCTTACGAATTAGCCTGAATATTGCACTATGCACTATAGTGCAATATTTGGGCGAGCAAGTGCATGGATGCACTTGCAAATTCCGGAGTGCCGCGTAGGAATTTGGAGCCTACAGATTGTGTGGGCACAGCGGGGTCCCACACTAACTGTAGGCGATAAGGAAATAGGCCACGGATGGTCGCTATTTCCGCACATATTTCACGGCGAGCGCAGCGAGCTTGGTGAAAAATACGAACTATCCCGGCTTACACTATCGACAAAGAGCTACTGGGGACGAGCTATGCTCGACGGAGGACCAATAACTCACCAGCACTGCTAGCTGAGCGTTCAGGGCGTGTACTGGCATTGGTTGAAGGGTCAACATAGCGTTCTGAAATTGAGCCCTCTACACGCCAGAACTTGGGTAGGCAATCCGTAATAACTTGCTCTACCTCAGCGCGATATTTTACCGACTTGGCACCGAGGCGACCCTGTCCGGTTCTGAGGACCACCCGTCCTCCCGGCCTAATCACTCGCGCCATCTCGACCAAAACCTCGTTGGCGTACCCTCGCCACGTCGCGATATCAACAATCTCACGGTTCTCAGCTGGGAGATCGACCCCAAGCCACCACGTTCGCAGCCAGGACTGAAGTCCGTGTTGAAACATCCCTGGCTGATTGAGCGCCACCAAGGCTAAATCAACACCTCCGGTAGACACCTGATTGATCGCATGTGGCTCGGCGTGAAACACCTCTCGTCGATTGCGAGGGTCTTGAAGAACTGAAGGAACTCCGTCTCGCAAAAGCAATGCCGCTTTCTTTAAGACGCGCGCCGCTACTGCCCGGTAGGACGGAATCTCTCCGCGTTTGCGATTAAGACCAGTCTGAGCCTCAGGGGACAACGCGGCAGAAGGAGAGGTGTATGCCGAGAGATGGCTGGTGGTGTGCCCATGCAGGATACTCGCCACTATTAAATTTATAAAACCACCCGCGACATCCTCCGAGCCGCGAATGCTTGTCTTTAGATTAACCAACTCACGAAATGTATCGGCATCAAAGAAATGCGGGAATGGATCCTGATAACCCCTGATATCGACCGGCTTCTTGAAGTTTACAAACTGCAATCGCAACGCCACCTCAGCCAGATCAGCGGGGAAGAGTCGCGCCCGCGCTAATTTGATTAAGCTGTGGTCCTGCGCGCAGCCGATGAATGACCGGTTCAACAACACGCTCTCCACCCCTACTGTGCCGGTGGCACACAAAGGATCGAGAACTACAGCACCTTTTTTTGAAAATCGCTCAATGACATAACGAGCAAGCGTTGGTTGCCATGGACTCGCATACTGGAACGCGGCCTGAAGAGAGTGACTAGCACGCGCGGTAGTCTCGGAGCCTACCTCAAGCTGCTCGTGGAATTGTTGCGCCTGAACAAGTTTTAAAACTGCTGACATGGAATTATACCCAACCCTTTACCTTTAACACCGGCGAAAAAGATAGTCAGCTTCACTGCTACCAGTTCACCACATTTTTACTCTCTCAGGCTATATAAACCTTCCTGGGAACCGCTCGCTTCAACCGCAGAATGACCATCCACAGCCACCCTCCGATCAATCCCTTCCCGGCACTATAGGGAGCAGGATGGAACGACACTATTGAGATAGTGGCAAACAAAGTTCTTAGTATAAGAATCTTAAAATCACCCAATCCATTGAATTAATTTAGATTAGGGTCGATTTCTGAAATCGCAAATCAATCGTTTTTTTTATAGAACACCGTCTAGCAAGGCCGTTGCCTCGCTCCGGCTGATGGCTAAAAGCCTGGGGCAACTAGAGCGGGCCACCAGCGGCCTCTAAGTTCTTCCGGGCGACCTCTAACTCTGGAGCCAGTTGCAGAGCGACCTCAAATTCGCGGCGAGCTTCCTTGGACTTCCCCATCCGCTGCAGCAAAACACCCAAATTATTGTGCGCATGTGGATTGGAATTATCGAGCGAGAGCGCTAAACGAAGATTAGTTTCGGCTTCCTGCACCTTCCCTAATTCGAGTTGGGCCCGACCCAGCGCGCTCCACACACGGGCACTCTTTGGATCAAGAGCCC
>JAFMIS010000086.1 GCA_017853915.1 bacterium | reverse complement strand
GAGGGGCATGCTGGGCCTGCTTACTCTCGTAGTGATATTTTCCATAGCAGCTCACGCAGAGCCTCAGACCAGCACCTTCACCATCCGAGCTCATCAAATATGTGATGACCTTGAACACCCGGTTCAGATCGTCGCCGATTATAACGCGCCCGATTACATGTATGTTGTTGAGCGTGGAGGACTCGTTCGCACCATTAAACATGGGGAATTGATGCCCGACGACCTGCTCGATCTTGAGGGCTCGGTGAGCACAAAGCACGCGCATGGTCTACTGTCACTCGCATTCTCTCCAACCGCCTCCAACCGAAAAAACTTCTATGCAAGCTTTATTGACGTGCAAGGTGATATTATTGTAGCTCAATTCCCAGTACGGGAGGGTGAGCCCGCTGACGCTGACTCGATGACAGTCCTGATGAAATTAGCTCAGGCCTTCCCGAACTCAAACGGTAATCAGATCGCTTTTGGCCCCGATAACTATCTGTACATAAGCTCCGGTGACGGCGGCGGGCCTCCAGAGAATATTCAAGCCGCTCAACGACGTTCCTCTCTCTTTGGCAAGATACTCCGCGTCAAACCTGAACCCCATGGCGGCTACTCAGCTCCCTCAGACAATCCGTTCACCTCCGAATTACATGCGCTTGCTGAGAATTGGGCTCTTGGATTTCGGAACCCTCGGCATTTCTCATTCGATAATAAGACCGGAGCGTTGTTTGTTCTCGATGAGGGCATGCGCCTCGTGGAGATAAACCGCGTTGAACGTGGGAAGAATTATGGCTGGAATGAGATGGAGGGGTTTAGCTGCCTTCACATAAACTGCCAGACACGATCTTTTCAGGCTCCGATCGCGACTCTTACTAATGCTCCATCGCCCGATGATAGTATCGGCGGCTTTGTGTATCGGGGCGCCCGTTTTCCAGAGCTACAAGGGAGATACATGTACGCGATTAGATCCCTCGGAGAGATTCGAGTGTTGAAGGAATCAACCGATGGATGGAAAGATGAACTTCTTCTTCAACTTCCAAAGAAGATCATCACAGCCATAGGTCCAGACAGCCACGGGGAACCACTCTGCGCTACAGAAGATGGGGAGCTGTTTGCGCTCACCGCATAGAGGCAATACCTACGTGCGAGTAAAGCGCTACCCATACTCGGGACCTCGTACTACTTCAGCGCATGTAGCGACTTATCACTTTTGTCCGAAGCTTATTATATCAGCTCTCAGTCTGAGGTTTGAGGAGTTTTCACCTGCGCTCTAACCAACTCCGGCGGACAAGCCGCTTGCCTGTCCACCGGAGCTTGCGCGTAGGTGCACGTCTTACCCTTGGCCTGAGCTCGACTCGACGGAGCTCGTCGAGGGTAAGGCCTCCACTTACGCTAAAGCCTTGGTGGACAGGCAACCAGCTTGCACGTTGTAGCTCGTTAGATCAAAGGTGACAACGCCTTTAACCTCAGCACTTGAGCTAGATTCATAAACCTCCTACACAAGCGACCCGTCGCCATAAGCGAAGCATGTGGTGTGGGGCCTAGAATGCGGTGAGCATTTTACTCACAAGGATTGATTCTCCCTCATCTGATCTCATCCCAGAGATAGTGATTCGATCAATCCTCCTAGATCAGACGAATACTAAGAGGCGTTCGAGGTTCCCAGCAAGTATCGCTGCATGTGGAACACCAGTTGTGGCGATCGCTCTCTCCGTGCTCTTTTCCGGCTCATTCCCGCAAAAGGCCTACCTCTCATCAAGCTTTAAGTCCGTAGTAGCCTCAACCTGTATGGTATTGGCTATGGTTTGGACCGATGCTTACTGGCCAGGTCCTGCGCTCTAATGCTTCGGAGGTACCTTCATTCGGATACTCGAACTGGTTTCAAAAATAGCTTCATAGCGAGGTTGACGGAATGCGCGGTGACGCCGATAAAACGAGCGAAAAAAGCGGATCTGACTGAGACCTCGGCGTGAGCCGAACGCTTCCCGAAGTGTGAGATACACTGAGGATTTTTTCGTGAAGCTTGACGAAGTCGTAGCCCGCATATCGTGAGCCGCAGCAAAATATCTTTTTGTAACCAGTTCTAATTTTGTGAGCATATCATCGCTCATTAGCTCTCAGGAGCTCCCTGACACCCGGAGAGTCCCGAGGCGCAGCACGCCGTAATTCCGTAATCCAAGAAGTAGGCCGGCATCCCGAATCCGTTCAAGCATCTCCAGGGGAAATTGCCGGGGTGTAGTCAGCGAATTATTAGAGCTCGGTTAAATATTACTACCGAGCTCTCTGAGGGATTGCTCCAGCCCTAATGTCTGTCACTATATCCTCGATTTTCAGCGGGCGCTGTAGAGATCCGTTGGAGACCTACTCAGTTATATCTGTTTCGCAACTTTGGGACCTTACAGCTTATGAGCCACCGAAATATCTCCCTAGTCTGGTTTCACACTGCACTGATTTCAGGAGCCCTGTTATTAGCTTCACTAGCTATCTCCCACCTGAGTATCGCGGTTGCGCAGGTTCCTCCCTCACAAATACCTCTCCATTTAGATTCGGCGAAAAACAGCTCGCAGACGCTTGGCAATCAACTCGAGAATCTTGGTCGCATCTACAAAAACGAGGAAGATCCATTCATCCAAGAGGCCTGGCTTCTCGGTCGCTATCACGGGCAGTATCACTGGACAGAGGCTAACACGGGCTCGGACAATGGATACGAAACACGCCGCTTTCGCCTTGGCGGACAGGTCCGCATGTTTAAAAATCTGACACTGCACGCGCAAATGGTCAGTGGTAGCGACATCGATCCCTTCTACAACGGCTTTACCGAACTGTGGGCTCAATGGCAATTCAGCCCCGCTCTAAGTGTGACGATCGGGCAACAAAAGAACCGCTTCACTCATGACCGCAACGTTTCAAGCCGTTACTTAAACTATCTGGAGCGCAGCATGCTAACAAACATGTTTCAGGTGGACTACACCCCAGCGATCACCATTCAAGGCAGGATTGATAAGCTGACTTACTACACGGGCTTCTTCACCAACGCTACCGGGCAAAACATGGGCGATGCGTTTACTGAGTTTGACTCGGGGTATTCGTACATAGGCGCGGTATATTACGACCTTGGCCGGACCGCGGGTTTAGACAACCTCACTCTGTACTCCTCGTACATTCACAGTGACGCGAACCAGAACGCCACTAACATGAAGTACTTCGACAACGGTCTCTCGGGTGCAATCATTATGACTAAAGGTCATGTGGCGTTGGTTACCGAAGTTACGGGTGGCTTAAGTGATGCCAACGGCAATGCCACCGGCATAAATCTTCAGCCAAGTTACTTCATAAATCGGTACCTGCAGATCGCGACACGATACCAGCTTGCCGGGTCTAATAAGGCCTCGGGCCTCAAACCTCAGAAGCGCTACGAGTCTCCCGCAGGCTTTACAAAGGGAGACATCTATCAAGCTACTTATGTCGGTCTGAATTACTATATTGCCAAAAGCCGCCTGAAATTAATGGCGGGAGTGGAATACTCCGAGATGGATCGGGAAGCTGCCTGGACAACCAGCACCGCACTGCGGTTCTACTTTGGTCCGCACTCAGGCGGTGCGTTCCCGATGAATCAGATCTTACCTTTGGATTACGACTAAGACTTAGATTTCAACGGTGACGGGAGGTGCTTGCTAGTCGGTGCCTAGCAGCCCACCAACACATGCTGACGCGGCATGCCTCCGGGGATGATCAGGCCGCGTATGAAATTTCCAAGCATGAAAAACGTAAATCCACCCCCGCTTGGTCATGATGCGGTGGCGCCAGGATTCATGCATCGCCACCATACTCATATATCAGACACCTTGGACAGCGCTTCTAAAGCCTATTCCCTCACCGGAAGCTACTGCGTATGCAGAGCCGTGTACAAAGGCCCTGAAATGCGCCCCGGGCAGCCCCATGGGTAGGCTGATCGCTGTATCCAGAACCGACCGATCGAGTCACATATATTCACGAGTTCTCTTCGGGTGTGAGGCGAATTGAGGTGCAGCTATCGAACAGAAGCAAACCTCAAAGGAGGTTCGCCGTGTGCGATGTCTCCCCTGGGGCAATAAATCCACTCGAACGGACCGCGCTTGGCACTCCTCATTCGTAGCCTGCTTTGATCACTTCGACTAAAACAAATCAGGCGAGTCAGCGGGACAACAACTTTTGAGTTGATTGCTTTGTCTCGTTGGGCGGCCGTTTGCTTGACTAACGTCGGAAACGCTAATAGAGCGAAGTTTTGAATGCTTGGGCGGGAAAAGACTTTGCCCTTATACGAGGAGGAATTCGTATGATCAAATCAGCAACGCAAATCGTGTGCGCTCTTTTAATAGCAGGGACACTCTCAGTCTCAACCGTTGAGGCAGCCCAGGTCTCCATCGTGCATGCCATCGACGGAAGGGACATTGGTCTGGCTCAGGAACTGCCGGTAGACGTATCGGTGAATGGAGCGTGCGCGTTTAAGAGCATCACCTTTAAGCAATCGGCGACTGTTGAGCTTGGCGCTGGGGTATACGCCGTGAGAGTATTCCCCAGCTCAACGATTGACTGTGCGGGAACGCCGATAATTGAGCAATCGATCCTGATCTCACCGGATAACCAGGACTCCTCCTTTTCGCTCGTCGCTAGCCTCAGTGACACTGGGAGCGCTCAGTTGGCGCTGTTTCAAGATGCCGGCGGGCTTGCTGTGTCGAGCCCTGGACTATTGCTTCGCCACGTAGCACGAGCTGGCGGTATACAGGCTCGGCTTGAGCTTCGCAGGCGACACGCTCAGGGTTCAACAATCGCGCTACCTTTGGGAACTCTTAATAACGGGGAGGAACTCGCATATTCCGTATCGGTCGCACAGGCTACGGCTCGTTCGACTAAGCGCAGCTATCGGCTGATACTCAACACTGGTCGCGTACACCAGGCCTCTGAGAGACGGGCGATCATTCAGGTCAGGGGCCAGATTACAACAGCACGTCGCGTGTTGTACGTAGTTGGCTCTGCGACCGCGGGGTTCTCTGCGTTTAGCCCGAATCGAGCAAACCCCATCCAGTTCGCCCCAGTCTGCACGCCGACACCATCAAGCGTAGCGACGTGTGGTGTCATTGTTGCAAATACCGCGACAGCAACTCCCACCGTCACTGTGACGGCGACTGCAACCGCTACGAGCGTGCCCCCACCAGTCGCCTCGCCAACCTCGGGATGTGCGCTTCCAAGCTCACCCTGTAGCACTCCAACGCCTATTCCAAACCCAGTCTGCACAACACCTGCGGCTCCGATTGTACCCGCAGCCAGCTGTATCAAGCTAGCTGAGGGGAGAAAGGCAAATGGAGATGCTCTTCCAGGCTATCGATGCCGCGGAAAAGATACATGCGTGCCATGCGAAATCATCTGCGGTCATCCAAGCTCGGTGGTTAATCATAGCGCGACTGGCAGCACCTCGACCGTGCAGTACAACGCCGCTCGCTCGCGCTTCGCGGCAAGAATGCCCGAGTGGCCCGGTGCGGGGACAAATTACAAACCAACCCTTGGAACGCTCAACAGGGCGTGTAACCTGGCTGGGTTCCTTGAACACCTGAGTAGCGACTCACTCGCTTGGTCAAGTCCGAAAGACAACTTCCTCATCTACTGAGATGATGCAACCAAACGGTTCGTCAAGGCTAATGGAGCGAGTCATGGTGGACGATGGGCCGGGGCAATCCGATGTCGGGGTCTGCTGCATTCGTCGTGTCGTGGCTCAGCCAACCTTGATTGGGTCTTTGACTGAGGAACGGGCCCGCACGAGGCAAAACCTACCTGTCGAGGGTTGGGTTTTGCCTCGTGCCGCGCCAGGAACGCGCGCGTGGTATTGCATCACAAGCGCCATTCAGGTGACACAGTTGGTACGGAACGCTGATTTAAGAGCTCCGCCACCTATCCCCAAATTCAACGACACCTCGCGCGCGATGATTCGACCCTCCGAGGTTCGGATTATTGGTGATTCACAGTCATAGAAACACCGACTGATGTTAGACTCATGGTATAGCACTTTCCACAAGTCAGTAGCGAAGTTCCGGCTTTTGGAAAACGCTATCGATTTGTGGAGGCGAATCATCATACATCGTCAGGCATGGGGGCTTGGAGTTTCTTGTAGTGACCTTGGCACCAACGCTAAAAGTGCAGAAGAGGACACCGCCATGTGGCGGGGGGTATTTCATTTGCTTTGACATGCCCTTCTGATCGGAGATGGGCCGGCGGAGTCGCGTGCTGAGGATAATAGTTTAAATACTAGGGGACTTTGCCTCCGGTACATCTGGCAAAGTACCCCCGATACAGCCAAATAAAAGCGAGCCTTTAGGGATAATACAACCGCACGACGTGCCATCCACCAAAGAGCATGGATACGAGACTAATAATAATGCTCGCCAGGAACGCGGCACCCCAGCTCTCCACTGAAAAGCCCCGCACCAGCGCTGCCGTCCATTGCAGTAGCAGCGCGTTGATACACACCAAGAATAGGCCGAATGAAAAAATAATAAGGGGAAGCGTACACAGCGCCAGGAGTGGTTTGACGAAAGTATTGAGGACGCCCAGAATCAGCGCTGCTGCTGCTAACGTCTGCCATCGATCGTAGCGCACGCCCGGCACAAGCTCCACTGCCACCCATACTGCTAAGGTAGTGACGATCCATCGAAACATCACGGAGGTAAAAACCAGCTCTATTATCGGCATACGAACCCCTCGCTCACTGGATATAGCGTTTTCTAAAAGCACGTGGCGGAATCCCGTCTTTTCGAACACGCTATCGATTCGCGGAGGCGAATCAAAACAACAACCTATAGTGATTGATGGCAATCGTCCTGCCATTTTCACTGGCAATGATTTGTGCGCATCACTATAGCACTCGGCGACACTCGCATCACCCGAGATGCGCCCAGAGGCGCTTTGTACCTTTGTACACAGCCAGGCTACTTCGGAGGCAGTTCAAAAGCAGTAACTTCTGACTTAAAGCCGCACGCACTATGACTGCCATCACAAAAGGGCTGCTTTTGAGAGGCTCCACATCGACAGATCGAAACCACCTCCCGACCATTAAGGTTGAACACGCCACCAGCAGCGTCTCGAATCTCAAAGTTCGTGCCTTCAACGCGGATTGAACCGTTATTCTTGATCGTAATAATAACCTTGTTATCGCTCATATCCCTTCCTCATAGCGGTTGTTTCTTGAAACACAGCCTCGCGACAGAGCCGTTGTGAAGCCATTACAAGTATCCAATGCCCACGTCCCCGCTTCAACCCCTTCCTGTGCTGTCTTCTACAAATCGCTAGTAGTTCACAGCAGAGGGGACTATACTACCGGCATCAGTCTGGGAGGAACCTGTATGAATCGATACTTCTCTACTCTCCTGCTCTCTCTCATCACTGCTCTATCCGGTTTCATATCACCATCCGCCGCTCAGGATGTTCGTCAGAATATGGACTCCCTCCTCTCTGCTTTTCGGTCCATTCAGCCGTATATTGTTGATCAGGAGCGATTTAGCGAGCCAGACAACAGGGAAAAGGTCTCCGAGCTGCTTCAAGAATTGCGCAAAAACTTTCACCAACTTGACAGGATTCCGAGTCGCTACAAAGACCTGCCTGGATTCTCAGAGAACGTCTCGCTTGTCACGGACCTCTTGGATGACAGTGCCCGACGACTTTCGGAGGGTAAAGTATCCTATGCGTGGTGGCGACTAAGGAAACTACCGAGCGATTGTTTCACATGTCACGCTACCTACAAGGTCTCAAGTCACTATTCGAACAACGATGTAGTTGATTCGTCTCTCGATGCGCTCAATCAAGGACGGTTCCTCTTAGCGACGCGTCAATTCTCCGCGGCTCAGAAGAAATTTCTTGAAGTACTCAAAGACCCGGAATACCGCTTTAATTATGATGAGGCGCTACGCAGCCTCCTACTCATTCAAACTCGTATCTCTCGAAACCCTCGTGAGGGTGCTGAGCTCTTCAAAGGAATATCAGCTACCTCTGAGCTACCCGAGGAAAATAAGCGTGAGGTGGAGAGCTGGATCTCGGAGTTAACCTCATGGGGACAGGAAAAGACCTCAACACAATCGAAACCACTTGTTGTCGCTGAGCGTTTGATAATCTCGGGAACAACCGAAACCCCTGATGTGTCCCAAAACGACGTAGCGCTGCTGAGAGGTACTGCAATCCTGCATGATCAGATCGATAGCGGGTCGCTCAAATCCTCTCAGAAATCTCGCGCCCTCTACCTACTTGGCTATGCCTACCTTCGATTACCTCTCTTCTTTGCCGAGGACTGGTCTGAGCTGTACTTGGAGCGATGCATATCTGAATTCCCAGGCTCAAGTGACGCCAAAGCTTCTTACCGGGCCTACCGGGATCACATTATTGATGACTACTCGGGAACCGCCGGCATCAGCATTCCATCGGATATCAAGCTGCACCTTGAGAGTCTTCGACGCAAAGCGTACGGGGAACAGGGATTGAATAATTTTGTTAAGTCCTCCGCGGGTTCGATCGATCCTGAGTCCTAAAACTAATTCCCGAGCATGTATTTCATGACATTGTCCCTCACGAGCGACTATCGACGCTCGCGGGAGCGAGACTCATCAAATGCGTAGGCAAGCGGTTGTAATCCCACTCGCTCACGAGCCTCAGTACATTCGGCGCTGCCAGCTGTGAAGCGTCGACACACGTCGGGCCTGGTCTCGTACACATCACAGTGATTATCCGATCGCAAGAAGCAGCACGAGGAGAGAAATGGTAACGGATGAAGCTGATAAGTCCACTCCTCCGTGCGCTGCCAATCCGGCACATGCCGCCCCTCAGCGCGAACACGGGGCTCTCTGTGCGCATCACCGATTGAAACTAGAACGGGAAACGTCTTGCAACATGCTCCGCAACA
>JAFMIS010000085.1 GCA_017853915.1 bacterium | reverse complement strand
GTGAGGTGGTGGCTCGTAAGGCAACCTTGATTCGTGAGTTGGGCGCCATCCTGGGGCTATTCTTTGATACTCTTGATACGGTAGAGCGTGAGGTGTTGAGTGTGGCTGGTCGGATCTCTGATGGCGGCGCGCTCACCCAGGCGCAGGTTCAAGAGGTAATCAACGAGCGAACGGAGGCTCGAAAGGCGAAGGATTTCGCGCGCTCAGATGAATTACGAAAAAAACTGCTTGCTCACGGAGTCGACGTGCTCGACACCAAAGCCGGCACCAGTTGGCGTGTTCTGTAGCGGTGAGTCTTCAGGGAGTTGATTTTCATGAACAAGGGCGTAGGCGCGCGAGGTAAGTTGCGAATCGCCATTCTTGGTACTCGCGGTATTCCGGCTCGCTACGGTGGTTTTGAAACATTCGCGGAGCAATTATCAAAACGGCTCGTCGCTCGGGGACACCAGGTCACGGTATATGGTCGTTGTTCCTTTGTGGGTCGTTGGGGCTCGCTTGATCCGATTGATGGCGTGGCTCGCAGACAGACTCCCACTATATTTCATAAATATCTTGAGACGCCTATTCATGCGCTCACGTCGTTCATCGACATCCTCTTTCGTCGAGTAGACGCGATTATTCTGTGTAACGGAGCAAATAGCCCATTCGCGCCTCTCCTTATGCTCAAACGCGCCCCCCGTCTCATAAATGTTGATGGGATTGAGCGAAATCGAGCCAAGTGGAACGCGCTCGGTAAAGCCTGGTACCGCCTTGGCGAGCGATGCTCGGTGTGGTTTGCCACTGAAGTCGTCTCCGACGCGCAGGTTATCGCCGAATACTATCGTGATAAATATGGGATAGAGTCGACAGTGATCCCATATGGAGTGCATCCGGTGCGTCGAGCGCCGGGTAATACGTTGCGCACGTTTGGTCTCTCAGCGAAAAGATATTTACTATACGTGAGTCGACTGGAGCCTGAAAATAACGCTTTAGGAGTTATTGAGGCGTACACAGCGTTGAATACTGAGATGCCACTCGTGATTGTGGGTGACGCGCCTTACGCGGCGGAATACAAAGAGAAGCTGCGGAAAGCCGCGAATGATCGAGTGATATTCACGGGCTTTCAATTTGGCGAGGCGTATCAAGAGCTGCAGAGTAATTGTTATCTGTACATTCAAGCAACTGAGGTCGGGGGAACACATCCGGCCCTGATTGAGTCGATGTCCTACGGTAACTGTGTTGTAGTAAATGGCACTCCGGAGAATATTGAAGTCGTGTCATCCTGTGGGGAGAGTTTCCAGAAGAATAATTTTGACGCACTTTCAAAGATTCTCGCTGACCTGATACACGATCCAGCGCGTGTTGAATCATTGGGATTGTCCGCGGCGCGGCATGTGGAGCAACGGTACTCGTGGGATGGGGTAGTTGATCAGTACGAGAGTCTTATAACCCGTCTGTTGTCCGCGCCAGCCCGTGTCAGTGAGCTCAAGGCCCAATCCTGAGCTCAAGGGTCATTATCCTGTGTTGGTATTGGATGGCAGAAAAGCGCGGAGCGAATCGCGCTGACCTTCCCAGCGACCACCTTGATTGAAGAGACGATTCAGTACCATCGCACATGCCTCATTTAAAAAAACCATTGGGCTTTTGGTGTTTTCCAGAGTAGGCGGCACGTTGAGCGACGCGGCGCCCATCGATGGTCCGCCACCTCCAGCGTGAGACAAAAGTTTCGCGACCACTCTCACTGGTAAGCCCTCATGTGTGCTCCGAACCGCTACTTGTAAGGGTTCTCCGGCGCGCAGGGAGCGTTCACGTCTTCCTC
Organism: bacterium; assembly: GCA_017853915.1. Taxonomy (GTDB): domain Bacteria; phylum Bdellovibrionota_C; class UBA2361; order UBA2361; family OMII01; genus OMII01. Next base: position 7,157 of record JAFMIS010000085.1, on the reverse strand, counting down.
CGGAGTCTTGTAGCGCGGCCAGAACAATCAGGATCGTGGGCTCCGCGCCTGATCTCTTCATTTCCCGCACGAGTTTGTTCGCGCAATCCGCGAGGTGGGCTTTGTCCGAGGCTACACCCGCGTACGCGACATGACACTGAAAGATAGTATGCTCAAGGGCGAATGAGCCGAGGGTCCTGCCGTAACGTCGAGCATGAGTGCGTAGCTCCTCAGAGAACGCCGATACGTCAAAGCGGCTACGAAGCTGATGCACAGCCTGTTCATGACTGGTTGAACAACGGGCACAGTCGCGCACCCAGTCCACGACCGGATTATGAATGGGATCAAGATTCTGTTCATGGGCATTCTGTGAAATACCAGCGTCTATTTCAGCGCCGCATACAAGATGGCTAAGAAGCTGCGTATCCCTGGTCCACGCATTCGATATCAACTCGCTCTGAGTCGCGATTTGCAGGAGTCGGAGGATCAGCGCTGAGGTACTTCCCGCAGCCGGTTCGATAACTATCCCACCCTTTGAATATCGAGGTCCGTGATGATCAATGATCACATCTGCGTCCCACGATACACGAGGGATCTCGGTAGCCTGAGGTGGAAGAACTGCCCCCGATAGTATCGATGGCTGGTCGACGAGAATGATAGCGGTGACTTCTCGAGCCCGCGGATCCAAGAATTTGTGAGCTAGGCACTCGATTGATTGTGCGCCAAACATGCGAGCCTTCGTTGATTCCTTGGCCCCACAACGAGAGAGATCGTAATGCAAGGAGATGGATGCGTTGGGACACAGCTCTCGGAGCAGAGTTCTCATCCCAAGTAGGCCAGCAAAAGCGTCGGCATCGGGATCGCGATGAGTGACCACAGCGAAGTGTTCTATTCCCTCGTGTGCTCGCAGGAGTTCAAGTGTGAGTAAAGCTCCGTAGAGCGCCGTATTGATACCAGAGGGTAAAGGGTCTGCTACGGTCGATGGAATTCGAAGAGTTGACTCGTTGTGAAATTGATGGTGCGCCATAGGGGAGGTGCCGGAGCTGACTCAACACGCCTCAGAACATAATCCTACCAGGATGCCCAGTCTTAAAACAGTGCGGTGATTGTGCGATAGATCGCTGTGGATTGAGCCCTTAATGGTGTCCAGGATAGCGCGGCTTTGCTGTAGCTTCCGTCAGCTGAACCTCGAGGTCGGAAAATCGGGGGTCCCGCTCCCCATCACCGGATGCGGCCGCCACTCGACGTCGATTATCGAGATCCTCCAAATAAGGAGTGAGCACCTCTTCGGTGTTCCGTCGGGCGGACGCCAATTCCTTCCGAAGAGTCGCGAGCTTCTCGTTACTGGCCGAGAGTTCGGATGTAAGTTTGCGGGTTCGAGCTCTCGCTTTGGAGATGCGATGCACGTTGCGAGTGATAGTTACAAGGAGATGCTTTGCCCCTATCAGACAGAGAATAACTATCGCCGCGTCGATAGCTATGTTTCCTGTTATGAGGTGAGTTCGAAGGTAGTGGATCACATTGATTCCCGCAGTGTTGATAGTTCGTTTGGGCTAAAATAGCTCAATCAAATGCTGTCTCATTATTATAGCCCATCGGATCTTAGTACAAACAGATTTCTCTAGTTAAGACCCAAATGCTGGCTTCCTGACGGCTGCTGTCGGTTTTAAATTCGCGCGTGCTTGCAATAGCAGAGCATATTTTATGTAAATATATGAGCTAGTTGGCGGGTTTTTGCAGGCTTTCCCGAAAGCTGTGTTTAGATCTTTCAGTATGATACACTCCTCCCGGCTCTTCATTTTTTGGTAGGGTGTCCATGCGAGGTATTTCAGTAGTTATTCCAGTTTTCAACGAGGAAGATAACGTAGCCGAGGGATTCGCCGAGGTATCGCACATCTTGAAGGGGATGAACCGTCCTTACGAGATTATTTACGTGGATGACGGCTCCCGGGATCGAACTGTGGCGCGTCTTCTGGAATGTGGCGGTGGCGATCCGTCTCTTCAATTAATCCAGCTGCGCCGGAATTTTGGTCAAACAGCCGCGATGGCGGCGGGATTTGACCACGCTCAATACGAAATTGTGGTCGCGCTCGATGGTGATCTACAAAACGATCCAGCCGAGATTCCCACCATGGTTGCCAAGCTCGAGGAGGGGTATGACCTGGTCGCGGGCTGGAGAAAAGCTCGTCGCGACAAGTTTATCAGCAGAAAATTGCCGAGCATGATCGCTAACAGGCTGATCTCATGGTCGACTGGTGTGCGCTTGCATGATTACGGATGTACTTTGAAAGTCATGACCGGGGAGATCGCGCGCGGGCTCCGTTTGTATGGCGAGATGCATCGATTCATCCCAGCGTTAGCAAATGAAATGGGCGCTCGGATCGTGGAAGTGCCCGTGAATCATCGCGAGCGTAAGTTTGGAAAATCGAAGTACGGCATCTCTCGCACTATTCGTGTCATCCTTGATCTCATTACTGTGAAGTTCCTCTTAGGATACTCGAAGCGTCCAATTCATCTATTCGGATTGGTCGGTGTGAGTTCCGCGTTGGGTGGAGGCTTGTTGCTCTCGTTCCTAACGTATCAGCGATTTGTAGATCGTATTCCCATGGGGAATCGCCCACTCCTCACGCTGGCTGTCATGATGGTTATCATCGGACTGCAGTTTCTGGTGTTTGGCTTGCTCGCCGAGGTCCTCGCGCGCACCTACTATGAATCTCAATCCAAAAAGATCTATGTAGTTCGGCGGGTATTCTCCGCCCGTGAGGGGGATGACAGTACTCCGTGGAAACGCAAAGTAGCCAACTAGCCTTCTCTGCCCCCGATTCCGCGCCTGCCCTTCGGCTTCTTGTCGATGGCAGAAAACTGGGAGACGGTGGCATTGGTGTATACATCGAGAACTTAGTCCTTGGGGTGCTGGCCGCTGGCGGGTGTGAGGTCACGGTTATCGCGTCTCACGAGCAAGCATCTCGGACATCATTTACAAGCGACGTGCGTTGGATCTTCGACTCAACGAAGCCGTACTCAGTTGATGAGCTTCTCTTCTTCTCTCGTCGTATACCGTTCGCTAGGTTCGATCTTTTTCACACGCCTCATTACGTTCTGCCATACGGTATTCCAATTCCCACCGTTGTGACCGTTCATGATCTCATTCACATCAAACATCCCGAGCGTTTCTTTTATCCCACGATAGCAAGGGCTCTTATGACCTCCGCGGTCACTCGAGCACATGCTGTTATCGCGGTGAGTCGTGACACCGCGCAGCAGCTTATCTCAGCTATTGGGGCGGATCCTAAAAAACTTTTTTATGTGCCAAACGCTATATCGCCAAGCTTGGGTCTGGGGGCGCAGTCGGATAACGCGCCGCGACTAGACTGTTCGAGTCCGTATTTTCTAAGTGTGCTTTCAAACCTAAAGCCGCACAAAGGTCTTGAGGATGTTCTGCAGGCGTGGCAAAGCTTTGGGATAGCGCGAGAAATTGCCGACGTGGAGGCCCCAAAACCAGAACTCGTGTTGGTTGGATATGGGGCTCAAAGTATTCTTTCGAATCGCGCACTGCAGAGTAGAATAGAAGGCATCGAAGGGGTTCGAGTTCTTGGAGCGGTAGATAGCAGCACCCTTCGGCATCTGTATCGTTCGGCTCAGGCTATTGTGATTCCATCGCTGAGTGAGGGGTTCTGTTTGCCCGCTTTAGAGGCGCAGGCCTGTGGCACGCCGGTCGTATGTCGACCGGTTCCTGCCATTAAGGAATTAGTAACGGCCAATGATGTGGTGGCGAGTGATTTTTCGATTGATGCTCTTGCTGAAGCGATGCTCGCTGGGCTCCACAAAAAGCGAGTTGTCGTGCCCCTGAGCCATTTCAAATCGTTCTCGGTTGAGGTGGTGGGAAAACAGGTCTGTGACGTGTATTCAAAAGTTGCGCGTGAGGAATCTCGGGAATGAGAGTCGCGTTAGTGCATGATTGGTTAACTGGTATGCGCGGCGGAGAGAGATGCCTTGAAGCTTTTCTTCGTCTCTACCCAGAGGCTGATATTTTCACCTTGGTGCATGTTCCAGGTAGCACCTCCGCGTTGATTGATGCTCGGGTAAAAGGGGTCTCGTTTCTCAATCGATTTCCAGGTGTAGCGAGGTACTATCGTTGGCTCTTGCCGTTATTTCCCTCTGCTGTTCGTGGATTTAATCTTGAGGGCTACGATCTTATTATTTCGCTTAGTCACGCAGCGGCTAAAAATATAACGGTGCCGGCTGGTAGTCGGCACGTATGTTACTGCTTCACTCCGATGCGATATATTTGGGATCAGGCCCGATCGTATTTTCGAGGAGGGCTATTCTACGCGTTGTGGCCAGTGCTGTGGCTTTTACGTTGGTGGGATCGTCGAGGGTCAACCCGAGTAGATGAGTTTGTAGCGATTAGCTCTTTTGTGGCCGCGCGCATTCGGAAGTTTTATGGGCGGCGGGCTTTCGTCATTCATCCGCCCGTGAGGATGGCGGAGGAGATTCAGGAGCAACTCTCTCCAGAAGAGAAGGCTTTTTTTGCGAGCCATCCAGAGGATTTTTTCCTATGCGCTGGAGCTCTTGTTCCCTACAAACGCGTGGATATCGCTGTGGCAGCTTTTAATTCTCTAGGGCTCCCGCTGTGGGTGATCGGAAAGGGGCCCGAACTGCCCCGTTTGCGGCGTGCGGCCGCTGGTAATGTCCGCTTTCTTGGACATGTAAGCGAGGCGTTTATGTGGGAGTGCTATCGACGGTGCCGAGCACTGGTGTTCCCTGGGGTGGAGGATTTTGGAATTGTTCCGATTGAGTGTTTGGCGTCTGGCCGGCCGGTTATTGGTGTGGACGCGGGAGGTTTGGCGGAGACAATTCTTGGATGTAACAAGGTAGTCGAGAGCTCCCATGCTGGGGAGATACAGTGGAATGGCATCTTGATACCGAAATCGAGGATCGGATCAAGCGAGGCTCTCAAAGAAGCTGTGAGATGTTTCGTAGAGCGGGAGGAGTCGTTTGATCCACAAGCGGCGAAAAAACACGCAACGTGCTTTAGTCATTCGCGGTTTTTTGATCGCTGGCGAATATTTTGCGAACAGAACAATATAGAGATATCGAGCGGCGTGATCGAGCGTTCGAGTCCTCAGAGAGCATCATGTTAAAACAGAAGAGACAGCTATTTGAATATCTGTTTATAGCGGCGGATCTGCTGGTCGTCTCGGTGGCCTGGCTTATCGCCTATTGGCTGCGTTTTATGACGGGCCTAGTTCCGGTGGACAAAGGAGTGCCGGAGTTCGCTCACTATGCGTCGATGCTGATCTTTATTTGGTTAATCTGGGCCTTCGTATTTCGGCGTATGGGGTTATACCGTCCCATGCGAGGAGTGCGGCGTAGCCGTGAATTGTGGGTGCTGGTAAACGCGAACGCGCTTTCAATTCTACTTTTGATCTCGATGACGTATCTCTTTCGAGAAAAGAGTATTCAGTTCTCGCGCTTAGTGTTTCTCTACTTTTGGGTGCTAGCGACTTTTTTATCGGTGTGCGAGCGGTCATTGTTACGCTTCCTTTTACGAGAGCTTCGACGCAAAGGTTACAATCTTCGCTACATGCTCATCATCGGCGCTGGTCAGGTGGCAGCTGATATGGTGAGTCGAATCCGGCTCCATCAAGAGTTAGGAGTTCAATTGATAGGATGTCTCTCTCGTGACGGGGGCGAGCGGCGTGGGCCAGGAGGCATTCCGATAGTAGGCAAGTACTCTGATTTGGGAACGTTCTTGGAGAGAACCGATATTGACCAGGTCGTAGTGGCGCTTCCGCTTGAGGATCATCAGTTGCTGCCAGAAGTGATGGCGGAATTGAAGGACTCTATCTTAGATATCAAGGTAGTTCCTGACCTCTATCAGTTTGCGAGTATCGGGGGAGCAATTGAGGAGTTTGAGGGGCTACCCGTGATAAGCTTACAAGGGTGTCCTCTCGATGGGATCAACCTCTTCACGAAACGGCTATTAGATCTCACCATAGCCGGAGCTTCAATAATAGTTTTCTCGCCACTGATGGCTCTGATCGCGGTGGTCGTGAAAGTGAGCTCTCGCGGCCCCGTGCTCTTCAAACAGGAGCGGGTGAGTTTCGATGGCACGCCTTTCCGTATTATTAAATTTCGCACGATGGTTACTGACGCTGAGGCGCAGGGGCCTGGATGGACGACCCCTGGAGATGGGCGTGTTACTCTGGTTGGAAGAATCCTGCGTTCAACAAGTTTGGATGAACTCCCGCAGCTCTTTAATGTGTTGAGGGGAGACATGTCTCTGGTGGGCCCGCGCCCAGAGCGCCCTGTCTTTATTCAGGAATTTAGGCAACGGATCCCGCGATATATGCTGCGTCACAAAGTTCCGGCTGGAATTACCGGATGGGCTCAGGTGAACGGCTGGAGAGGGGACACCTCAATCGATAAGCGTATCGAGCACGATCTGTATTATCTTGAGAACTGGTCGGTTTTGTTGGACCTTAAGATTATGCTTCTGACCCTGCTCAATGGGTTCAGGAATCGAAACGCCTACTGACGTGTAGGCGGCCGGACGGCTGCAACTACATCCTTTTCAGTAGGGGTGGGGTTAGGGTAGCCTACTACCATGTCTGCCTTGCAAAGATTATCCCTGTTTGGATTCGTTGTGTTCTTCTCGGGTTCTATGGTCGTTGTGGGCGCCCGCAATATGCGTGACCGTTTAGGGGACGCGACTCAGAAAGATAAAGAGCATGCTGAGAGATTGATTCATGCCTTGAGAGGAGACGAATTGTTTCGTTTGGAGGGAAAGTATTCGGAGAGCCACGCGCATCCGAACAGACAGACAGGAAGTTACCTTCCGGATAACGATCGCAGGAAAATAAAAGAATTTCTGAGGAGTCTGATTGGCGGCGGCCACTCGGAGCCACATCAAGAATCGAAGTAGGTAGTTGTTATGAAGATCGTTAGTCCTCGTTCCCTGGTTATCGCGCTGGCGATTGCATCCGTGTGTTCTGGGTGTGTTTTAGTGCCGTTTGTGCAGGCTTTTAAGGAATCCGGATTAACTGAGAATGACCGAATGGCGTTGTTGGGCCCACAAGTAAAAAAATTTACTGATGCCAGAATATTTGGCAATAAGACGGAGGCTCTGGCTCTTGTCACCGCGGACGCTCGTCCTGAAATAGCCAAGCAACTTA
>JAFMIS010000084.1 GCA_017853915.1 bacterium | reverse complement strand
AAAGCGTACCCAGGACGCACAGTGATACAACTGGGATTACGACCGCGTTAGTGGATCTGTGGGGCCAAGCCGAGGCGGCCCGGTGTCTCTGGTTGGATCAACATAGCCTCTTCTCTGGCGAGGCGGCCAAGGCACGTGGCGAAGCTCTCCAAGAGACGGCTCGGCTGCTTGCCCCCGAGGCCATATCGCTGGCGATTCGATTGGGTGAGCCGGTCGTGCAATATGTTGAATTTGTTTCAAAAGTCGCCACTTAGTTGAGACCTCTCGGGCCCCAAAATTGTTGAGATTCCGAGGGCTTGACCGAGATGGTGGTTATGATACCCTCTGCCACTCTTAAAAGTCGGGGTTGAGGTGTCCTCAGCGGCCCCGGAGGTGCGCTTGTATCGAGAAGATCTATCTCGGCAGAAGCATGTCGCGAGAGCATCAATCCCTGTGACGAGAAATCGCAGGCACAGTGAGGATCTAAAAGCCTGGTAGACGTAGTTATGAGTACCAAATTTGTTTCAACAGAAGCAGCTCGCGAGGGCCAGAAGTGGTGGGTTATTGATGCCGCAGGTGTTCCAGTAGGACGCATTGCAACTGCAGCGGCAACGCTGATTCGTGGTAAGCACAAAACCACATACACTCCGAATGTAGATGGTGGGGATTTCGTGGTTGTCGTTAACGCCGAGAAAGCTGCGCTCACCGGAGGAAAGAAGTCTACCAAGTTGTATATCCATCATACCGGATACGTGGGCAACCTGAAGGTTGTTCCAGGAGGAGAGATGTTGGAGAAGACACCAGAGCGCGCTATCGAGTTGGCGGTTCAAGGAATGCTGCCCGAGGGTGTGTTGGGACATCAGTTAAATGGGAAGCTCAAGGTATATCGTGGGAGTGAGCATCCGCATCAGGCTCAGTCTCCAGAGACGTTTTCGATTAATAAGTAGTAGGGGAGTTCGCGCATGATTAAGGGTGGTGGTTTTCACGCTGTTGGACGTCGCAAGGCGGCAGTCGCTCGAGTATATCTTCGTCCTGGTTCAGGAAAGTTTACGGTGAATGGTCTTGGTACCAAGGAGTACTTTGGTCGAATCAGCTTGGAGTTGATTCTCAAGAGCCCTTTAGTAGCCACGGGTGTGACCGAGAAGTTTGATATCCTCGCGAACGTAACTGGCGGTGGAAAGGCTGGTCAGGCTGGGGCTCTGAAGATGGCGCTTGGACGTGTCTTGTGCCAGGTCGATGCTGCTATGAGGCCAGCTGTTAAGGCGATTGGTGCTCTTACTCGCGATTCGCGTGCTGTAGAGCGTAAGAAGTACGGGCGACACAAAGCTCGTAAGAGACCGCAGTTCTCGAAGCGTTAATAAGGTTCGAGTATTGGTGTCGAGAGGCCTGGTAACGAGAGTTACCGGGCCTTTTTATTTGCACCAACGGAGCTCTCACGCCACATTCAAGGTGAGCCAGATTTATAAGGGGCTCGTCGGGGGAGTTTCGAGCTCGTGCACATGGTAATCCCCATCCATCTGCGCTACGTGAATAACTAATTTGGTTTCCTGGTGATGGGTGTAATGCGGGACGAATGCTCCGATATAAAAAGTATTCCCATCATGGGTGGTGCCCCAATCGATAATCTCGGGGATCTCTCGTTCCCCAAATAGCTGACTGCTACGTCTGATGAAATCTCTGACATGAGGCTCCAGGATATCTCGGCGAATAAAGCTCGCCATGTCTGGTTCGTTGTTGATTATTGAGGAGGCAGCATGAGAAAGCGCCTCCCGAAAGGCCTGCGGGCTGCAACACGTGTGGGCGTACGCCGGGGCCTCTACTTGTTGGGATGGAAGAAGTATGAGGCTGACGGGGGCCTCGGGGCTGAAGGTCTCGATCACCAGAGGCCTCCTGGAGCATGGCCCATCCGTGAGCGATTCCTCGTCAGTGATAACTTTCTTCGTGTGTGGCGACGCTCCCGGGTTGCTTCGTTCAATCGGATCAGGGTGATTCCAAAGAGCGTTGATGTTGGGAATAATAAATCTGCCCTGTTCATCAAGGGTGGTGATTACGGGTACTGGGTGGCCCCATTGGGTGCATTTGCAGTACTGCAAGTAGGGAGCGTAGCCGCGTGCCTCCAAAGCTTTGCAGAGGTCGTGCGCGGCTACTACGAGTCCAGCCCTGCTCTGATGGGTGATTAAGTAAGATTCCGCCAGATCAGAGAAAGAGCGCGGCAGTAAATTGCCACCAAGAAACTGCTCTATATCGGGCCGTAAAGTCTCTGCTGGGGATGGGCTGAACGTGTGGCTATGCTCTGCGTGCTGAGAGGGGCGGCCTTTGTGTGAGGTATGAGATGTCGGGTCCATTCTCTCTATGGTACCTAGTTCCGGACACTAACCAAGTTTCACCACCGTTTTAGGGCGCAATTTTTAACCGTAATAGCTAAGCCCCTGATTTGGAGTGCATATAACAATAAAGCGACATTGCGAGCTCTGTAACTGGTGCCGCTTAGGGGGTGAGGGGGCTTTTGGCCTGGTACAGGCCGAGCTCCCTAAACACGCTCGCATATCGGGCGAGCCGAGCTGAAGCTTCTCGAAGATGGGAAGTCTGCTCGATTGGGCATTCAATATCGATGTGAAAGGCGTATTCAAATGGCCGACCGAGGATAGGGCGAGATTCTATCTTAGTTAGGTTTAAAGAGAGCGAAGCGATCTCACCAAGGAGCTTGTAGAGGCTTCCAGGCTCGTGGGGTAGAGAGACGACAATAGACGATTTCGTTGGGGTTTCGCACTGAGAGGGTTGAGCGGATATTGAGACAAATCGGGTCGAGTTATCTTGGTGATTCTGGATTGAGCGCGCAAGTATTGGGAGGTGGTAGGTGGCGGCAGCCTCCTCGCTTGCTAACGCGGCCTGTGATGGATCTCGTGAGTCTCGAACTTGTAGAGCCGCGGCGGCGGTATCGGAACACACAACGGCGGTGATCTCCGGGTGTCGCTCGAGGAATATTGAGCACTGTTCAAGTGCCTTTGGGTGCGAGAGCACTCGCCGAACTTTTTCAATCGGGCCGCTACCGAGTACGTGTAAGTGCACGGGGCAGTAATACTCGCCCACAATATAACATTCGAACTCTTGAAGTAGGTCGTAGTTCTCATGAACTGAGCCCGCCAAGGCATTCTCAAGGGGCACAACGCCTACGTCAGCCGAGCCACTGACTACATGCTCGAAGATCTCTCTGAAACGGGTCGTTTGAATGGGAGTAATCCCGCTCCCGTAAAGGGCACGAGCAGCCATGCTGCTGAAAGAACCCGCTATTCCCTGATAGGCTACCCTCTTTCCCATGAATAGGGGATGATAACGTAGAACTCTTATGGACACCACAATAGTTATCCCAGCTCGCTATGGCTCTTCTCGCTTTCCTGGTAAGCCCTTAGCGCCGATTGCCGGAAAAAGTTTATTGGAGCGAGTATGGCGATTGGCGGGCGCGGTGCAGGGAGTCAATCGGGTGGTGGTCGCAACGGATGATTCCCGGGTTGCTGAGCATGTTTCCTCTTTTGGTGGCCGCTATGTAATGACGTCGTCCGAATGCCTGAATGGATCTGAGCGGGTTTGGGAAGCGGTTCAGAAGCTGGGCGACCGTCCCGAGATAATTGTAAACATGCAGGGCGACGCTGTGCTGATGCCACCGTGGGTTATCGGAGCCCTGGTCGAGGAGATGAAGCGCGATTCCTCTGTAAAGATAGCAACGCCAGCAACACAGCTTTCAAAGATACAGTACCAGGCGATGGCCTCAAGTAAAGGCGCGGGGATAGTCTCGGGTACCACCGTCACGTTCTCTCAATCAAAGGACGCGTTGTATTTCTCCAAGACGATCATTCCGTTTACACGCTCAATGCCTGAGGGTGATATGAGTCCGATCTACCAACATATCGGTGTATACGCCTATCGCTGGGAAGCGTTGCAGGCATACATGGAGCTCCCAGTGGGCAGATTGGAACAGGTAGAGCAACTTGAGCAGCTTCGAGCGTTGGAGCACGGTATGCCGATTCGGGTAGTCGAGGTGTCTCTTCGTGGGCGCACAATGTGGTCAGTCGATAATCCGCAAGATGTGGCGCGTGTTGAGGAGGTCATTCGAAGCGAGGGCGAATTGGTATGAGACGCCTGGTGCTCCTCTGTCGTCACGGCAATACGTTCAATTCTGGTGAAAAAGTTTTCATGGTAGGGGCTCGAGAGGACCTGCCTCTGACCGAACACGGATGCCGTCAGGCTACTCAGTTGGGGGATGTGGTAAAAAAGTGGGCTGCTTTTGTCGGCGCAGTATTGGCGGGCCCCCTGCAGCGAACGGCGAGATTCGCGTCACTGCTCTGCGCAGCCGCAGGAATAGAGAAGCATGTCGCTATCGATGAGCGTTTGCGCGAATTAGATTACGGCGCTTGGAGTGGTTTATCGAACGAGGAGATAGTGCGGCTATCGGGGGAGGAGGCGCTTCGACGGTGGCAGGAAGAGAGTCTACGGCCACCCGGTATAACGTTTGTACCTGACGAGGCCACTGTGCGACGTCAATCTGATGAACTGCTCCAAGAATTGTCGAAACGTGAGGGGATCTCGATCGTTGTTTCTAGCAATGGGCGCCTTCGCGAATTTGGTAAGCTTGTGTCCCCCCAGTTGACGCAGGCTTTTAAGGTACGAACTGGAGCAGGATGCCTTCTGGAGTTCTCAGGGGGATCGTGGAGCATCCTTGGCTGGGACCTGCAAGCTGAGGAGCTCCAGCAGCTCCTCGAAAAGAATCTGCTGGAGTGAAGTTTTTCAATATACCATTGTCAGCCCTATGGCTCTCCACGCTCGCGTCAGCGCAGCCTCCTACAGAGGCTGCTCGGCACTTTTATTGTGTGTATCGCGCGGAGGAGTCGCGAATCGTTACGTACTGTTTTGAACCATCTTTAAGCGTTACCAGTACGATAGATTTATCAGGATATTCGGCGCCTGGCTTCGAGAAGCGGAAATGCTCCCGGTCGCCATTCCCTACGCCGGAATATGAGCCTTTGCCGAGGATCTTGGTCTTATCCGAGGAGAGAATCACCACGCTTTTAATCTTCCCAGTCAATTTTGGAGGGGTCAGTATCGCAAGCTTGCCATCCTTATCTGAGATGGGCTTCCAGAGAAATTGTCCTGAACCACGTAGCTTCGCTCCGATCTCGTACTGTCTGGCACCGGCAGTCGTGGAGGTTTGAGCGAGGTCAGGGATCTCTTCTTGGGAGTCCATCGGTAAGGTCGCGGCCCCTGGAGGGGTAGCGGCCGTCGTAGTTGCCTCAGTTGTAGCGGACGTTGTTGCTGTGTCAGTAGCCAGAGTCGTTGGCTCGCTATCATTTGCGAAGGACGGAATCACGAGCGTTGGCTCGTCATCGATCGATGTCAGCCATGATGGCTTGGTTTCCGACGAGGCTGCGGTACTTGTGCTCGTGGGAGCCGAGGAGGTTGAGCTGCTCGGGGGCGATGCGGCCGATAAGGAATCTTTTTGGTGAACCAGTGTTGATAGCGCTTCTATCACTTTGGTGATGCTCTCAAGGAGTTTCTGGACCTTTTGGAATGGAAAGCCAGCATGTGGTTTGGCTCCTCGTTGTGGAGCTCTCAGGTCAGTAGAGATCTCGTTGGTATGTTCGTTGGCAGTTGCTGATGCCACCGTTGCTTCTGCCGTCAAAGCTCCCGAGTTGGATTCGATATTTTGAAATTCTAATAGTGGCGCGTAGCCATTCGAGTCTACAGATGGAATCATGACGATAGTCTCCTGAAATTACGATCGCCCTGTTTCCTTCTCTCTGAGCGATCTCTTTGCCCTCATATTCGGCGCTGCCGCGAATAAGTTGCGCTCCTTCGCGATTGTCTCAGAGACCGCGCGCGAAAAATCGCGCAGAAGAGGGGGCAAAAATGTGATTTGAAAGCAGTTAGTATTGCGAGTGCTTGTAATGCCTTACCTCGAGCGCATTGCTGCCAAGAAAGATGTTCGGAAAGATTTCTCTGTTTTGAAAGCAGCGATATTTTCCTTCGCGATTGTCTCAGAGACCGCGCGTGAAAAATCGCGCAGAAGAAGCGCACAATTATGCTTTGAAAGCAGTTAGTATTGCGAGTGCTTGTAATGCCTTACCTCGAGCGCATCACTGCCAATAAAGACGTTCGGAAATATTGCTCTGTTTTGAAAGCAGCGATATTTCGCGGCGTATCATGTTTTTTTTGGGGGGGGGATTCGACAGCGCTTGGAAATGCTGCCACGAGGTGTTGAGCTGAAGGGGTAATGGGTGTGCCCAAGGCCGGAATCGAACCAGCGACACGCGGATTTTCAGTCCGCTGCTCTACCAACTGAGCTACCTGGGCATAGGTTTTCTCGTTGCCGGGCCAATGGTTACCATGGGTCGGGGGGAATAACAAGAGATCGAGGGTATTCAAGGGGATAAATCGTTTTTTTGGGGGAGGGGAGGTCTGATAAAGGACGGCGGTCAGTGGCTTAGGCCACTTTTGCCCGCAAAAGGTGAATAACTCCTGCTAGTGATTTAAAATGGCGGCCTAAAGAGCCATCCAGCAACAAGGATGTTTTCGGTCATATGCAAGCAGTAGCCGTTCCTCCAAATCCCGTTGAGCAGCCCCGAGAGGGCGCTCTTTCGCTCCTTTCCGCCAACTTAAGGCGCTTTGCCGCCCCCTTGGTGGCTGCCGTTGGTCTTGTGACTGAGTTGGGGTGCGCTGGTGCGCCACGCCCGGGACAGGGAGTGGGGCGCGATTTGGGAGCACAGGTCGATCCGGCGAAGGCAGCCGAGCTTGCGGAGCGCAATGCCTTGGCTGTGGAGAGACAACAGGCTCATGCTGTTGCGGCGCGGCTTGGTATCCAGAATTTCGCGTATCTGAATTCTACGGGCGATGTGTCTACAAATCTGCAGAACGTTCGTTCTGGCGACGCGACAGACCTGTCTCTTCGCGATCTTAAATTCAGAGTTCAGACCTCTAACGGTGTGAGAGAGATAGAGTCTGCCTCGTTTCAAAAATGGGCGGAGCAGCAACAAGCAACTCTGCTTGGTAGAAATACTCGCGGTGTGCTTGTTAATGCCGAAGATGGTCAGGTGGTAGATCCACGACAACCACAGATCCCCTTTGCCGCGGTGCAGGCATTCCCTCAGTTGAGGCGTTAGGCAGGTTGGAGTGCTACAGCTTGCTCAGGAAATCACCTTTCTTATGTCTTCGTGTTCCGCAAGAACTATATCGTTACTGATCGCTGCTACCTAAGCCACAAGCCCGAGAGAGGAGATGTCGACGGCGTTTAATCTGCTCATATGCCCAGCTGGTGAGGTAGCGAATTCCCGGTAGGCCCAATAAAACGCCAATCGGCTTAAGCCACCATATCCTCCTCATCAGAAACAGATATGCGTTCGCGCCGCTCAGCACTCTGCCATCTCGGAATAATATCCGCATATCCGCTCCCAACTCATCCCCAAGGTGGCTGGCTCGTTCGCGCACCCATTCAGCATTATTGGGGGCAAATTCAAATCCTATCGATTCAACGTACGGCCTCCAAGTCGTAGCCAGTTTTGAGCACATTCCACACGTTCCATCGTAGAGAGCCCATCCAACCGGGCGCTCCATGCCTAGCGGCGCAAAGAATCGACGTGGCATCGAGACGTCAGCGACGGAGCCTTCCGCCCAAAAGACCGAGTGCGGCCCACGTTCAAAGGTTGATCGAAAATGCTCGCCGTACAACCCGCCTAGATCTCCCTGTTGTTCAAATGAAGTGATATCCCAATATCTCCACGGCTTGTGTTTGACTTGATACTCTACGGTGCTTCCATTGGGTTGAGGTGTGTATCCCCAGTAACGCTCTAGAATGAAATCGTGGAGGCTCCCCTTGTCAATATTTTGCAGTTCGCCCTGACGCGTGCAGCGCACCTGATAGGTGGCATCATCGCTGCCCCAGGAGTAGCTGACATGTGAGGCATCCTCATATCTGTTGGTTTTGAGAGTTGTGTAGGGCTCGTTATACAAAAGTCGCGCGATAGAAGTAATGATTGAAGATGGCACAATCTCACGAATAAATACGACACCACGCCGCTTTTCACCTCCGACTAGCCTGGTAACGTAGAAGCGGAGATTAATTTCGTTGAAGGAGAATGGAATGCTCGGAATTATCCCCAGTAATCTATTCCTGGAAAAATGAAGAGCTACAAGGCTCACAAACTGTGTGCCCTTGTAGGTATCCAGCTCAACGCCCCGCGGCAGATATGGAGATACAATAGCCGGATCCACGACGTAATTAACGACGATGAGATTTCTCCAATAAGCGCGCAGAAACATACTACCCGAGTGTATCGATATCAGGGCGTCCTGAGAAGTAAAAGTAAGCTGGTGCTGAAATTACTCAACGAGTGCACACCGTGTGGTCCAAAGAAGTGGTTGCAGAGCCTTTATATCGGCGGTGGCAAAACCAAGACTTTTCGCCGCTGCGGTGATGGATTGGAGTTTTTAGGTGGGGTCACGTCTAGTGGCTCTGGTGCTCCAGGAGTAGTTTCTTCTTTAGTGTTGACTACGGTAGCTGGAGTATATTTTTCCTCGATCGGCGCCAAGGCTGTGCCCGATCGTTCAATCAGGGGAACAAGCGATGGTGCCAACACCTTCAGAAGCTCCGCCGCCAAGGCGCTTGTGAAATCAAATTTAGCGGCATCTGGCCCCGGAACGTGGGCCGAGATGACTCCGAAAAACCTATCTCCGATGTAGAAAGCGAAGGTCGCGGTTCGATTTACTACGCGCGAGGAGGTAACCTGTCCACCTGGTCCATACGTCTCAAAACGGTGGTCTCCAGTTCCTGTCTTTCCTCCGATAGTGAAGGGTTTACCATCTGAGCGGACATAGGAGTGGTACACGCGCCGCGCCGTACCTGATTCCACCACTGATTGCATAGCTTTGCGAAGCGCTTGGGCAACCTCCTTCTTGAGGACTCGCTCTCCTTGCCCTTTATTAACTCGTCGAAGCGCCACCTCATACGGAGTTTCAGCCGCAAAATGCAATTCATCCAGGCGCACAGATGGATACCGAACGCCGTCGTTTAGTATAATTCCCACGAGTTCCGCGAG
>JAFMIS010000083.1 GCA_017853915.1 bacterium | reverse complement strand
CGTCCCATGCCGGTAGCCAGAGGGAGGAGCTGATAGCCAGGAGCGCAAGCAGCGCCGCGACAAGGAGCAGAACGCGCTCCCGCCTTACCTTTGGTGCTACCGGCTGTTGTGTCTCTACTGACTGGGTCATGCTGGCCTCAGATGCCCTTTATTGGGCACCCGAAAGGCTACGTGAGCCTCCCGCCAGGGTCAAATTCTGGGCCGAAAACACTACCTAAGTAGGCTAAAACGCTCTATTTCAACGCGATTCGATCAGCTCACGAGCTGAGGCCCGGGAGGCCTCGGTAATGGTAAAGCCGGCCAACATCCGGGCTATCTCATCGACCTTTTCAGCCTCCGATAGGGCCTTAATGACCGTCACCGCCCTGTCCCCGACCTCCTTCTGGACGAGAAAGTGCTTATCGGAGAGCGAGGCAACCTGGGGCAGGTGGGTGATACACACAACCTGGGATTGCGAGGCTATATCTTTAAGCATTCGGCCGACCGACCGAGCTACCCCGCCTGAGATGCCGGTGTCGACCTCATCAAAGATCAGAACATTCACCCCAGATTGCTCGCGCAGGATCTTCTTTAATACGAGCATCACCCGCGACAACTCGCCACCAGAAGCGATCTGGGAGAGCTGCGCTGGCGCTTCGCCTTTATTGGTCGCCATAAGGAAGTCTACCTTATCGAGTCCGCGCGGGGCGGGTTCACACTCCGTAAAGCGAACCTCAAGGCGAGCATCCACCATATTTAATTCCGCGAGGGCCTCTGATACCGAGGCGGTGAGCGCTTTGGCGGCTTTCTTTCGAACCTTTCGCAAGTCCTCTCCCAGCCTCTTAACCTCAACCAAACATGCGGCGACCTCGCGCTCCAAATTCTTTATACCCTCCCCGCCACTTAATTGAGAGAGCTCCTCTTTCGCCCGGTCTCTGCGCTCACACAAACCTGCGTCATCAGTTTTGTATTTACGCTCGAGTCGAGCCAACTCAGAGAGCTCTTCGCGAAGTTCTTCCAGCGTTGACGTATCGGCGTCGATCGTGTGCACGTACCGTCCGATCGCCAACTCACTCCGTGTCAGAGCATCACGCGCCACCTCAAAGTTACTGACGATCGATGAGGTTGAGGGATCACATCGAACTAAATCGGACAACACTCCCGACAACTCACGCAGCTTTACTCCGAGCCCATCATCTCCGGATAGTAGCTCAAGAGCCCGCTGGCCCGCGTTATTGAGGCGCTCAAAATTACCGATTCGCTTAATCTCATTATCGAGATCTTTACGACGCCCAGCCTTCAGTTGTGGTAGGGCCTCTAACTCCTCAAGTAGGATCTCAAGCTCTTCTCGTCGCCGCGCGCCGTGCGCCTGCGCTTGTTGAATTTCAAATAATCGCTCGCGCGCCACCGTCCATTTCTCATGCGCTTCCCGGAAGCGCTCACACAGGCGCTCGGAGTCGGCAAACCCATCAAGAAGCTCCAGATGATAGCGGGGGTCCAGAAGTTTAGTCTGATGATGCTGACTACAGATATTAACTAACTTGCGCACGATCTCCTCAAGGAGCGATACAGTGCCAAGCCTGCCATTAATCAGGACCTTGCCCCTGCCCTCTCTTGGTTGCGTACGTGAGACAACGAGCTCATCACCATCGCCTACAATCTCGGGAAGTTCGGCGCGAATAGCCGCGGGGATCTCACTAAGATCAAAGAGCGCCTGCACCTCCATCTGCTCCGCTCCACTGCGGATCAGACTCGCCGATCCTTTTCCTCCAAGAATAAATTCCAGGGCATGAAGAATGATCGACTTTCCCGCTCCCGTCTCTCCACTAATGACGTTGAAATTGGGATGCAACGATATTGACTGCCGCTCAATTATCGCGAAGTTATTGATTGTGAGTTCAGAAAGCATTGTTCCCCACGTGCTCACCATACGAGGTGACTGTCGTGATTTTGCTATGGGGTGGCGCGAACTGCAAGCTGTTTGTAACGGCGTTGTATTAATTTGACGCAAATCCCCGCGCTAATCGGGCTTGTTAGGCACGCCCCAGTTGAGCTTTGTGCGTAGGATATCGAAGTAGCTCTTATCGTCAGAGATAACAAACCGCACTGTTTGCTTGGCCTGGCTTACCTTGACGATATCCCCGGGCCGCAGGCGCTCAGATACCTGTCCATCCACCGTGACAAGGACCTCATCGAGAACTTTGGGTATTTCAACCTCGATGCGGGCTGAGCCGGGGAGAATGAGGGGGCGATTGGTGAGAGAGTGAGGACAGATCGGTGTCACCAAGATAACACTTAATGAGGGGTGGGCGATCGATCCACCAGCCGCAAGTGAGTAGGCAGTTGAGCCTGTCGGTGTCGCGAAGATGATTCCATCAGCGCGGATGCGCGCGACGTCGTGATCGTTCACCGAGAGATCGAGGTCTGGAAGGGGCGATTTCGCTCCCTTTTGAACTACCACATCATTGACCGCTTGCGACTCGAAACACACCGCGCCATCACGTTCAATCTGCACAAAAAGAAGCACTCGCTCAGCGCAGCTCACCTTCGCTTTAAGCGCGTCTTCGAGAACGACAAAAACTTCATCAGGCCTCACCTCTGTGAGGAATCCGAGGTTACCGAAGTTGACACCGATAAAAACTGGGCATTTTCCCTTTACATACCGGGCGACTCCGATCAGCGTGCCATCACCACCGAGTGTTACGATCGGATCAGCTCGCTCGACAAGTTCACGCGCATCAATCCCGGGGGTTGAAAGCTTAAGGGTCTTGGCACTCTGGGTATCAACTTCGACCCCTATCGATCGCTGTGCGCACCACGCCATGACCTCTTTCGCAAGCGCCACGATCTTTTGATTTCCGGGTCGTAAGACCAAACCTATTCGCTGATTCATTGCAACGTCTTTACCTGTGATGCCTTCACGTTAGAGGCTTCTATCTCCTGCGTGAGCTTACGCATTCTATCATCCGCGACCTCTCGTGACCGATACTCGTGACCAGCCACAGCGGCTACTACTTTTCCCGGGCCGGACACCACGGAATCGTAGGTATCTGACCACGCCTTACCCTCGTCGGGCGGAAGCATTGAGGAAACGGTTACGGGCTCGTAGCCACTGAGTGAAAGAACCGCGTTCCCTAAAAGATACAACGCATAGGGTGGAAATACCACGACTGTTCCAACGGTCACAGCGGCATCTCCCAAACCGGGGCCATACGCGAAATTACTACCCACCTCCGAGAGCACCTCTTTGGCTTGCTCGGGCTGCATTGGTTTACCGACGAGCTGTAGCTCAGAGGGTTGGGATTCGGGCTTCTTCTTGATTACACCACAACCCGAGAGCGCAAAGATTGACAATGCCCCGAGGACAATCAGTGAGTATGCAGGCCGCCCCACCACTCTCCTGGAACGACTATTCCGTAAAAAACGGCGCCGTGAGTCCTGCCCCATACACCTCATCCTAAAACGCTCTCCCCCTCATGCTGCCTGACTGTGAGCTTCTTCAAAAGACCGAAAGCGGTATAACACCGCTTCATTTGCCGTAACCGGCGATACTCATTTGCAGAACAGGAGTTTCAGAATCTTTGCGGGAGGGTCATTTATCGAGGCGCGGCGACACTTCGTCGAGGCCACGCGATTAAACTCAACCCGAAAAGCGCCAGCGCCACCCCGATGACCTGAGCTTCACTTAGAGCGCCCGCCACCCGAGGATTTATGCGAAGAACCTCAACAGCGATACGCTCTAATGAGATGAGCGTGAGATAGAGCCCGAAGCGCTGAAACGGTCGCCCAAGGATGTGCGAAGTCCTCTCCACACGGAGAAGTATGAAGACGATCACGAGAGAGATTGTCGATTCAAAAAAAGGCGTTGGGTATACCCGCTCTCCAGGTGCTGTGGGAACCACTCCTGTGCTGTATGACATGCCCCAAAAACCGTTGGTCACCGCGCCATAATCTCCATCGCCCGACAACTGACAACCTAAGCGCCCCACCGCGTACCCGAGTGCAAGGCATGGACCAAGAGAGTCACACAACGCGCCTATATCGGTGCCATCGCGGCGCGCAAGAATATACACAACTATCGCGGCGACAATAAAACCGCCGTAGAAGGTAAAGCCGGCGCTCGCGAAGAGCGCTCCAAGAAGATCGTATTTGAGAACGCTCCAGTTCTCTCCGATGTGCCACAACCTCGCGCCGATCAGCCCTGAGATACCGGCCGCTGTAACGTACCGTTCAGCAAGTCGCGGATCTATTCCATAGCGAGAGAAACTGAGGCTAAGCCGAATAGCGCCAGCGAAGAGGGCCAAAGCCACAAACAATCCGAAGCTGCGAACAGGTATCGGTCCTAGCTCAATAATAGTGGGTATCATGAGGCTTACTGTAAGAGCCCTTTGAATACTTGCAAAGCTCTATTCTGCGCCCAATCGCGGGGTCCGATAATTTTTGTCACAGGCGATCCATCTTCTGGATCTGGGACCACGAGCACCTGATATTTTGAATCCAGCAGGTAGGTTTCAGGCATGCCGCGGATCTCATAGCTGCGCTTCGTCTTGTGCGTTGAATCAATAATGACGGGGTATGTGATCCCGAATCGCGCCACCGCTTCTTTTATGTTCTCCGCGGAATCGTCGATCGCTACGCCGACCACGACCAATCCTTTATCACGCAAAGTCGCGTGAAGCGCTTGCAAGTCGGGGAGCTCAGCCATACATGGCGCGCACCATGTGGCCCAAAAATTTACGACCAGTACCTTACCTTGAATGGAATGCAGAGCCAGCGGCTCACCAGTTGGAGCGACTCCCTGTATATTCGGCGCGACGTCGCCCGGATTAACACCCCGGCGACCGTCCTGACAGCCAGCAATAAAAAATGCCAGGGCTACTATCGCAAGCAGGCCTGGCACTCTCGAATATCGAGCAGTCACGTCGATAGACTACGAAGCAGCTGGAGTTGAAGTTGTCTTCTGTCCGTACTTCTTCTTGAACCGATCAACACGGCCCTCGGTATCGAGGAGCTTCTGCTTTCCGGTGTAGAAAGGGTGACACTGAGAGCACACGCCTACTCGGATCTCAGGGATCGTGGCGCCCGTGGTGAACGACTGTCCGCAACCGCCGCAATATACGGTCGCATCATAATATTTTGGGTGGATGTTCTCTTTCATAGGGCCGACAAGGTACTGCACCTAACGAGGGGATGTCAATATTTGGCGGCGAGTAAAACGCCTAACCTGAGGCTGCCTAGAGCAACCAAAAGAGCATGCATCTTAGCTTGTTAGGGGTTCTTAGGCGGCCTTAACGCCGATCTGCCAGCGCCTGTAGAAGCTATCGAGGGAGCCTGGATAGGCTTGCTCTACTTGATCAATCACGAGACCCAGTACGCACATCTGCTCCTCGAGGAGAGTGCTCGGATTAGGTAATTGAGCCACAATGGCCGAGGCTATTTCCTGCTCATGGATGAGGTGACGACTCGCCTCCGAGAACTTGGCGGCGATCTCGAGAACGTTGAAAACCACGTTGTGTTCGATTGCGGCTTGAAATGAGGAGGCAAGCTCGCGAATTACGCGGTGAACGACAGCAGCGGAGATCTCACCGGGGTAATTGGTTAAACCAAAACACCAACCGTCGATCTCGATTTCAAATACCTCGTCGTATCTATTCTTCACCGGAAACATAGGACCCTTTTTTATTAGCCCAGCTTACGGAGGATATCCTCAGGATCGAACTCGATCGTTTTAATCCCGTAAAATGGACTAAAGACTGATCGGGGGAGATCAAGGATCTGCTTCAGCTCTCCCTCGGCTTCCGCTTCGGAACGAGCTTTCTCAACCATTACAAACGCCACGTAACCGGCCGCAAGTGTTCGAATATCCTCGAATATCTTGGTAATCGCCTCTGGCGAGAGCGAATCAGGCAAGCGCGATAAAAGTTGAAGTTTATCGTACTTGGCAGCTTCGGATTTTATAAGAAAAACTCGTATATCGTTCAGTTCATCAGGCTCTAATCCGAGGCGTTTCAGGTCGGTCTGCAAGAGTTGCGAGAGAACCCACACCCACGAAGTCTGGGCGGCCTGAGAAACAGCCTGTTGCGTTTGATCAGTTGAGCTCCGGAATTTTGGAGTAGCTGGGATTGAATCAGCGCGCTCAACTATCGGAGAATCCTGCTGCAACTCCGAGGCACCAACCACGATGTTCAATTCAGCTACTGGCGCCCCGACAGACGAAACCGCGCCGATATCACGAGGTGCTTCTTTAGGTCCATCAAGCTTTGACTCAGAATCATTAACGGCCCGATCCTGATTTGCGGCTGTTAATTCACGCCGTTTTGCCGGATCTATCTTGTCGCCAAGGCGCTCGTACAACTCCTCAAGTCGATCGCGTAGAATCTGCCCTATTCGGGATTTTGGGGGCGCGATAACACGAAGCGCCAACATTTGGGCCTGAATTAACTGTTGGTCTAACCGCTCGTGATCTGGATGCTCACCGTGATGTTGCGCGCCGTGATTGCTGCTCATGAAACCTTATGAAGTAGTTACTGGGGGCTCTATAAACCCCTGTATCTCGTTCTGTTTTAGTTATGGGAGATCTATTTCGATCTGACGCATAACGATCGAGACTTTTAATCCGCGTATATAACTGAAAACACTAGACTTATATTTTTATTATGAGCGGGGTGCAAGGGTCCACGCGGTTCTCTCGCCCTACTGTCGTCGAGGGATGGGCCTGAATGAGGGGATTTTGGAGCGGGCGACGGGACTCGAACCCGCGGCATCTTGCTTGGGAAGCAAGTACTCTACCAACTGAGTTACACCCGCCTGAGCGTCGCGCGTTTGGGCTTCACACTCACCGCTGCGAATCCTTGTAAGCCAAATCACGGCCAAGCCAAGTTCGCAAAGGCCAGAGAACCCGAGCCGTCTTGCGAATCTTGGCAAGCCAAGTTCGCAAAGGCCAGAGAACCCGAGCCGTCTTGCGAATCTTGCTAAGCCAAATCACGGCAAAGCCAAGTTCGCAAAGGCCAGAGAATGGAGCGGGTGAAGGGATTCGAACCCTCGGCCTCTTCCTTGGCAAGGAAGCGCTCTAGCCAACTGAGCTACACCCGCTTAGACCCAAAAACGGACCCTTGAAGTACCCCGGAGGAGGGAAAAAGTCAACGACCTCGGAGGACACACGGCACACAACCAAAGGAGTATCAGTTATTGTTATCCCGCCCCGAGTTTATGTAAGATGTCAGCCCGGTTAGGGGAAAAGTCTAGATACAGGTGAACACAATGAGCGATTCATGGGATGAGAGGCGACGCGCGCAGGAAGAGGGTTATTTTGAGAACCTCAATAAGCAAGCACTCGCCCGACTAGCCGAAAAGAAGGGACAACCTGTTCGCAAGAGCCCAATCACCGGGAAACCCATGGAGCACGTCGCTGTAATGGGAGTAGTTGTTGATCGCTGTGTTGATTCGGGCGGGCTGTGGCTTGACGCCGGCGAATTAAACATCATCCTGCAAGCAGCTAAGGATTCTACCGCTTCTCTTCATGACTTTATCAAGGCGGCACCAAGTCTGAAGCCGAGTCAATCCGCGGTCGCAGAGGGCTTAAGTAGCCCGGCCACAGGCAAGCCGATGAACGAAGAGAAGATTCTCGGGATCACCGTGTGCAAATGCCCGACTTCTGGTGGCATCTGGCTCGATGCTGGAGAACTTGATCGACTAATCAAGTCGTCTCACCACACTCTAACCAGTGGCATTAAGGATTTCTTTGCTCTCGCCTTGGGCAAAGGAGAGTAATCAATCTCTGTGGGTACGGGCCGTTTGTTGGCGATCTGATCGGTATGACAGATTAATGTCATCTCCGTCGCCTCCCACTGCAGCCGCTAACCACTCAGGCCAGCACGTCTTTGGCAACTTGAACGTTACCATTTCACGCCTGTATGGGTGATGGAATCGAAGCGCATACGAAACCAATCGGAGCTCATCGCTCTCAGCTCCACCATAATACGGATCTCCTACAATCGGAATGCCGAGTGCCTGACAATGCAATCGGATCTGATGCGTTCGGCCCGTCAAGGGCTCAGCCTGTATGAGATGGCGCTTTCCTGACGCCGGAATACACGAGGGAATGAGGGTAATTCGAGTTTCTGCTTTCTCCCCTCCCTGCTCGACACATTTTCGAAGCACCGGATGGAGAGGATCTCTTGCTATTGGGAACTCAACGAGCAGTGATTCTTTTGGCGCTGCTCCCTCCACTTCGGCGATATAATATTTTTCGAACCATCGCTTCTCAAAGCCCTTCTGACAATAACGATTCATGCGGCTCGACAGGGAACACAACACAATTCCATGAACCGCACTATCGAGACGTGATGGGAGGTGCACCGCCCGCCCGAAATGCTCCGTGAGGTAGCGCTGCAGATTATAGCGAGATTGATCGCGTGAGGGCGTGGTGGGCAATCGGGCTGGCTTTATGACGATCGAGAGATCCTCATCCGCGTAGAGGATCGAGTGTGGCGAGAATTCAGCATACTGATACCGCACATGCTCCAGAGGAACTTTGGGCTCGTAGTACTCAAGCCGACACGGTGGGGAAATAACATGCGAGACCAATGCCTGCTGCCCAGCCAGGTACACACCGCCTAAATCAAATCGGGCTGGCCATGATGAAGGATCAATATGAGGAAGTCGTCTCGAAAGTTCGGACACGATACTTCTCTCAAAAATATCGCTACCTGTGATCTCCCAGCGATGATACACACTCCAGAAACTCTCGCCTATCCTGGCAAGGTCAACCTGCCTGTTCTGGACTCCATCAATCGGTATGCTCTTTGATCCACTCACGCTCCCCATGCTACATGCTCTCGGCAAGAAGGGCTAATTCTTACGAACCTCCATCGTTGAACTCGAATCAGCTCCTGGGTACAGAGATATGCGACTCAGGCGAGACCCTCTCAGGCTCTGACTATTACCCACAACTGCGCATAAACTGACTAAAAGAGAGCAGATATACTTCAAAGGTGTGAATAGTGCGCGATTGAAAGGTGAAATTAAACAAGAAGAGCAGCGAGAGGGGCGAGAAAAGGCTTTTTACTCTCCCCGTCCTCGTTGCTCTCTTTGTTCATTTT